>CP064958.1:300000-600000 GCA_016699085.1 Candidatus Nomurabacteria bacterium
AAACAGTTTTGTCATGTCGATCGGGGATTGATTGATTGTGCTTGGATCGACAAGGTTGGCAAAGATGTTTGTTGTCAGGTTGATTCTCCAAAGTGAATCATCGAAAGCTACTTTGCCTTGGTACCATGCATCGGGATATGTTTCGACTGGTAGAGCCTTAGGTATGCCGCAATATAGAACCTGGCTACCTATTCCCCAGGTACATTTTTCAGGTAATGTCGCTAGTCCAAGATTTGCTGATACGTGGGTTAATACATCATACGAATAGAGGGAGTAACTGCCTGCAATTGTTGCGCCGTAAATAAGTTTTTTTCCGTCAGGGCTCATGAGAGTGGTTACTCCAGGAACATTGCCAAGTATTTTTGTCATAGTGCCCGTTGTCGCATTGATAGAATACACATAGCCGCCAAGTATACCTGCTGGTTTTGTTGTTGCGACAATAGTTGAGCTATTTGCATATTGCATGAGCCACTCAGTAAATGCTGAATTCCAAAATTGTGATTTTTTAATACCTGCAAAATCCGTACTTATCCCGAGTAGTCCCCCATCTGTTGGAAATGTATAGAATATTTTTGTGCCGTCACTTGATTTTGTCATTTCAGTAATATTTTCTGGCATAAAAGTGCCTTCAAGTGTATATGGTGTTGTGGCGAGTGGTACTTCCTTTATTTCAAGTAGCTCTTCTTCATTGGAGAGTGTATCGAGTGGAAGTTGGGCTATGAATGTTGCCATATAGGTCTTGATTTTGCCTGTCGCGTCATCAAGGTAGCGAAGAATAACAGAGGTGCCCGATGCGTCCCATATTGCCTCATGAATTCTCGGAATTGTTGTATTAGAAATCCTTTTTGTCTGTAAAGAATCGGTATACGTTTCGTAGGCATGTGCCGTCTTGGTTTCAATGTAGCGGATAGCTGTAGCTGGCACAGTGGTGATAATTGGAGGTGGAACGATCGACAGTGATCCAGGGATACCACCTGAATCGCCTTCAATTGCTGCTGGTGCGACAGGGGTCACAATGGTGCGTGTTGTTAGAAATGCAATTGCTCCTGCTACAGGTTCGGTTGTGATATGGCGAAGTTTAGGTAGTAGAGGCTCCTCGCCTATTGGTTGAGGTTCTCCAGGGACACTTCCTGGTGGCATAACGTCATTTGTTGGGGGTAGTGGCGTAGGGTTGTCATTCGTCTTTTGTCCAAATGGGAAAAGGTTTCGTAGTGTTATTTCGATATTGCTTGGATTTGGATTAGTGTCTGTTTTTTTTATAAAAAATCCAATAGCAATAAATGCAATGAGCAATATTCCCGTGATTAGTATTACTAATTTGAATTTTTTATTCATAGATATCTATTAGCCGTTGGTGAGGCAAGATTGGTAAATACCATATGCATTTTGGCCATATGCACTCGGTGATGATGCACTGCACATACTGTTACCACCATTGTAGGCTGAGAAAGTTTTTGCATAATCGCTTGTACATCCTGGGAGTCCATTGAAATATTTCCAGATTTTAGCACCTTCAGTCAAATTTTTTGTCATATCCAACATATCAGCTGGGGTAAAACCATCCCGTGTTGGGTAGGTATTCCTACTTTCCCATGATGGTGGATTCGTTGTGTATGTTCCAGAATCATACCCAATTGGGAAAAACGTAACTTGTACGAGACCTATGCCATTACTAAATCTCCAATCAAGGCCGAGTCCAGGTGTGTTGGTAATCTCATTTTTGCTTACATCATTTTTTTTATTTGGATCACTTGCACCATTAAAGGTTACTCCTTTGTATGTTTTACCTGAGTTTAGGAAAGCTTTGTTGGATTTTGTGCCTTTTACATTTGCATCCATGCCTATTTGTCCCGCTTGCCCGCCTTTAGTTTCTACTTGCAAAAGTGTGTGTAATACACAATATGGAATGCCAGTGTTTGTGGCAACGGTATGTGCTGCCGCATCAATAGCACCTGGAAGTGGTACAGCATTGCCAGTAATTGATTGGTAGACGGTATCTGGAATGATAATATCTTCGACGGCAATGCTTTGGGTACTAATCCCAAGGTGTAAGCGAACTAAGTTAGGATTGATGGTGTTAAGTATAAGAAATGCAGCAAGTGCAAGTAGTAGTCCTCCAATGGCATGTCCAATCATCCCCTTAGCATCTTCTTTTTTAGTAAATGACTCACTTCCCATGTAGGTAATACCGCCTAAGACTATCATAACTACAGCCAGTACTCCCGCAAAACCTATAGTAAACTTAACCACAATATTAAGATAATCCCCTAGGCCTGTTGTAGGAGTGACTTTTACTATGTTTGGCAATGGTGCAAGTAGACAATATTCACCAGCTCCCTCATTGCACTTTATTATTTCACCGTTTTGCGTTGGTGCTGCAGGCAAGTTAACATCTGCGTCCTGGCCACTCACTGCTCCTTTCGCAGTGTCTGGCGTTTTAAACTGCTTTAAGTCACTGACGGGTTCCTGGTTGCTAGCATTATATAATTCAAAGTAATAGGTTGTATTTGGTAGTACCCCATCAATTTTTCCGGTAAACGTATTGTCGCTCAACGGCGTAATAGTTTGCCCAGTTTTATCAAGTGACGAGGTACTGGTGCCGTACTTCACCTGCATAACTAGATTTTGATATTCAAATACTTCCCCATTGAAACTAAAAGAAGTTGGAGTTGCTTCTGTAATGCTGTAGATGATTACTTGCTGGTCTGCATGGAGTAACCCATGAGGCATGAGTATTGCAACAATGAGTGAAAAGAAGAATATAATTCGTTGTATTTTTTGCATATTATTCTAAATTAACGATTACTGACTTTTCTGCTGATTGAAAGAGTCGTGAAATACTTGCAATCGATACGGCAATCGATGCGCTTCCTGCAATACCTTCTGGTTTCTTGATGACAAGCCAATTCTTTTTGCTTGGTGTTGCTATGTTCTGCTCATTTAATTTCCAGCTGTATTTTAGATCACTGCTTACTGGATCAAGTGGTGAAAAAAAGTATGGCTCTGCAACAATGGTCGCCTCGCTACTTTCTAGACTAAATATGTTGCCAAGCTCATGGCTGTACAATATCCCTTCGAGCGGATTATAAACATAAAAAAGAATCTGTGGTTTACCGGTTGTAAGTGTGATACTCTGTGTTCCTGTTGCTCCGGAGCTTACGTCGGTTGCTTTGACACTTATCTGCTCTTTGGCATTTAGGTAGCTCGTTTGAAACAAAAAGCTATTTTTGCTATAGCCAGAAAAATCTGGGTATGCGTTAAAATTTCTTTGCCACGCAAATGTCATGCTCGTAGGACTTGCAATAGTGCCAGCTTTTACTTGTGGCATAGCAACAACTTTGATTACTGACTGGGATGATGGCATTGCTTTGCCTTTATAAAATGGTGGTACATGCGAATCAACGGCTTGCCAAAGAAGATCGATCGAGGACGGGACTATCAGAACACTTTTTGTTATTGATGAGCCATCAACTGAAATGATTGCTTCAACGGTGACTGATGTTCCGACACTGTCAGTTTTTACTTGATAGCTTATTGCTCCCGTTTTATTGAGTCCAATTTTGCCATTTACCTTCCAAGTAATGTCTGCGCGGCTTAAATCAATAGCAAAACTAGTTAATTTTATGGTGACAATTTGATCAGGCCCTGGAATTTCTGGTACTGTCGATACACTGACATCGCTTTGTACTAGTTCTGCGTGTGCGACCACAGTTAATCCGAAATATATCGAAATAATGAGGAGGATAAAAGCTTTTTTCATTGCTTAAAGTATAGCATAGGAGCATAAAACGTAAATCACATTCCTATTGAAATCAGTGCAACTTTTTTACGCACTATCCTTTTCACTTGCTTCTAGTTCCTTTTTTGCTTTTTGTATGGCAAGGACTTGCGAAGGATCAGAGGTGATAATTTGATCTTCGGTATAGGAAGCAATCGTCTTAATCGCTACATGTTTGAGTCCTGCAAAGAATATGCCTTCACCGACACCGGATTCGAGGAGAAGATATTTCTCTTCGTCAGTAAGATTAAAGGTTTTTTGTAGTAAATCGATTGACGATGGGGACTGTTTCAGAAGAAATTGGATTGAAGAGTTCGTCACAATCGGTATACCATAGGGACTTTTCATGAAGTCTGCAACGTCTTGGGTAATTGTAGCAAGTCCTAGGTAGTACTTACGGCCACGTTTTGCAATCGAGTAGAGAAACGATGCTGTATCTTCTGATTTCATCATCCACCAGGCTTCATCAACGACGAGGAGGCGTTTCCTTAAGTTTTTACGAACGGAGTTCCATATATAGTGGGTCACGATGTACATGGCAACAGGTTTAAGCTCGTCTTCCATGTCACGGACAGAAAAAACGACGAATTTTTTGTTGATATCTACATTTGATGGTTTGTTGATGAATCCTGCCCATGAACCGCGGGTATACTTGGTAAGCTTTTGTATGATTGACTCAGTTCCCTCCATACCAGAGAGCACCATTTCAAAATCAGACATGAGCGGTGGCTCAATATTTGAGAAATCAGAATTTGGAGTGATATCTTTGATGCCGTACGTTTCAGTAATCGCTCGATCAATAATAGAATCTTCTTCAGGTGTGAGGCCGCCTAGCATGATGCGGAATAGTCCGACTAAGTTGATCGTATTTGATCTGAGCACATCTGCTGCTGTCTCATCATCGTGTGGAATCGGTAAATCAAAAGGATTGATGTGGTGATCAGATGATAGTGAAATATTAAAGTATCGTCCTCCGACTGCTTCAGCCAGATATTCATACTCGCGCTCCGGATCAATAACGATTACTTCTGTATCAAACATGAGTGTACGGATGATTTCGAGTTTGGTTGCATATGATTTACCTGAACCTGATTTGGCAAAGGTAATGGAGTTGTAGTTTTCGAGAGAGAAACGGTCAAAGATAACCAAGCTTGAATTGTGGCGGTTGATACCATAGAGAATACCTTTGTCTGAGGTCAAGTCAAAAGAAACAAAGGGGAAAATTGAAGATAGAGGCTCAGAATTAAGCTTCTGGTGTACATTGAGGAGGTCAGTGCCAATCGGTATAACACTCTTGAATCCTTCTTCTTGCTGGAAAAGTGCTGGTTTCAAATACACGAGCTTAGCATCGAGTATTGATTTGATTTCATTTTCAATTTTAAAAAGCTCATTTTCATTGTCGGCATACATAGTGAGGTACAGTCCAACATCAAACATTTTCTCCTGTGCTTGCTGTAGATTATCCCGGAGCGTTTCAATATCGCGATAGGCAGTATCGAGCATTGGGTCGCGCACCAAACCGCGCGATTCGCGCATATTGATCTGGCTCTGCACTTCTGCAACTTTCTTTTGAAATTGTCGCAAAATTGTCGCAGTATCAATCGGATGAATAAAGATTGAAACATCAAAAATCTTGTCGAGGTTGATAATCGGCGCAAACCAGTTGTCAGTCAAATACCTTGGATACGAAATCACGAAGAAAGTTCGGGCAATCTTATCTCCTAGATGTAGTGCTTTTGGCTCAACTTGTAGTGCTGATGGTGCAATAATATCCTGTAGCTCAAGTGTTGCGGCCTCGTATATTTCTTGTGGCAAAACAGGCAACACTTGCTTGTCGCTCCCGCTTCCCTTTTTTGATTTTCCTAAAAGTCCAAAAAGTGCCATATATTATTCTAGTTTAATATTTTGCTCTGTCTCGCCTGGATTAAATATCTTATAAAAAAGTTCAATAATCTCTTCGGTTCCAAGTTGGGTGCTTCGAATACCACATCGGTTAAGCCCTTGTTGGATGACAGCAATGCGCTCTTCGAGTTGTGAACGTTTCTCTTCAAAAGCTGCCAATGCATCTTCTTTTGCTTCTTTTGATGATTTATTAAAGCCGGTGAACATTTGGGTAATGCCGCCAGTATTACCTATCGTAGTTGCTGAATACGGGATAACGATAAAGAAGTTCTTTGTCATGATGTTTACCTGCTCAGTAAAGCTTTTGATGAATTCGATGTATTCTTTTGTCTGTACCTTAAGGAGTGGCTCTAACTGCTCCTTCATTCTGTTTTCAAGAGTTACAAGGTATGGCTGAATATTTAATCGTCGTGATTGGATAATAATCTGAGTTGAAAATTCAATCGAATTCAAGAAATTTTGAAATTGCAGAAGAATCGCGTGCTGTTCATCAGCTGACTTGAGTGACAGATTGATTGATGAAGCTATAACAACAGCTCGTAAGCCGCCATCTTTAAGTACGATGATGCCGTCGCGAACTTCTTTGATTGGCACAAACCCTTGGGTGGCCTTCGCATTGATTGCCATATGGGACAGTATACCATCCCCGCGCATGGATATTGTTATTTTTTGTTGATATCAAGCACATCCAAGCTCCAAGAAATCTCTTTGAGCTTGCTGCCGGAGAGTCTTGGGATAACTGAGGTTGGCAATTCAGTGTCTTTTTTCTCGACAATTTTCTTTTTCGGTTCACGTTTCCAAATGTAGAGTTTTGACTGGAAAAAATATCGTAAACTATTTTCAAGTACGAATATAAATGGCTTATTATTCACCTTATAGAACGCAAGGGCGAGTGCTAGTCCGCCTATCGGTGCAATAAAAAGTACAGCAAAGAAAAATGGCAATAGCCTATACGCAATAAAGCAAAGTCCTGCCCCACCTGCGAGGTAGACGAATTGTCTGAAGGTAAATGGCCCGAATATCTTGTCTTCTATATCAATAAATTGTGGAACTTGGAATCGCATATAGGTATTATATAGCTTCTCGGTATAAATCTTTTTGTTTATCTGCACTACCTGTTACTTGAGGTAATGTGTAATTGCTTTCTTGCTTTGGAATCTTAAATGTCGTCTGTAATTTTTGAGCGACAACATTACCTTGAGGTGCTGGGACTGGTGTCGGGGTAGCTGTTGATGGTGCAGTAGATTCTGGTTGGTTTTTAGGCATGCCCACAAATTGCTGTGGCACTGGCATATCTTGGAGTTTTACTGTAGGCGGAATGATTTTTGGTGTTTGGATAGCACTAGCTATACCTACATTAGCAGGCTTTTGTAGTGGATGAGGCATCGATGTGTCGTTTCTGATTGGATTCTCGAGTGACTTTATAAGTGCATCTCGAGTCAATGCTTGAGCGTCGGTAGTATCTAATGCGTCACTAATAGCGGTCTCTCTCGGTTTGATGAGTTCAATCTTTGCGTCTTTTAGAATATTTGTGGTGTTTTTCTCTTGAGTTGGGCTATCAAGATCAACAGAAATTATTTCTTTAGGAATTACATCTTGTTGTATAGTTTCAACTACTTCTTCATCCTCAATTGGTCTATTTAATTCTTCGATCTCCTGCATCTTTTGACGAACTGGAGCAAATATTTTTTCATTGAGATCACTAATCAAAAGCGGTGTTTGGATAACAGAAAGTCCCATTTCTTGCGTGATCTCTTGTGAGAATTCTTGAGGATTAAGAAGACCTATAAATACAAGTGGAATCAAGCCATCAAGTATTCCAATTTTATCTATATGAAGATTATATTTCTTCCCTAATTCTTGAGTAATTTGATCAATTTTTATGCGAGAAGTAGCTTGCATAAGTTCAGTTGGTGCATTCTCGAAAGCTTTTTTGATTTCTTCTGGTGAAATATTTTTCATTGTTCTATTAGCTATTTAGTTTATCATTAGCGTCCCTTGTTTTTTGCTCAACAGTATCTTTTTTAGCAAATACTTCTTTATACATTTTAATATCTTCCTTTGCCTTCTCTATATTCATGTGGGCCTTAGCAATCTCAATTGGATTTTTTGAAGCTTCAGCTATGGTTAGATTTGCCTGTGCGGTTGCAAGGTCTTTTTGCCTGTACTCAACTACTTGTTTAATATGACTTTCATCTACTACTGGAGGACGAACACCTGTTTCAAATTCAATATTATCAGCAATGTCTTTCAAATGATCATTAACTTCTGCCATTTCTCGAGCGGCCTTATCAAGTGTTTGTTGTGCACGTCGTCTCTCTGTAATACTAATTGGTTTCTGTGCGTCCTTTGTTTCTTCGCCAGCTTGTTTACGCAATGAGGATATCGTTGCTTTCTCAGTTGCATTTAAGTTACGTTTTGAAATTGTTTCAGCTTCTCTCCACTTTTCTTCACTAAATGCTGCTGTTCGACTTCCAGCTGCTACACCAGCTGCTATTTCTTCGGCAACTTGCTGTTCGTTTGCAGTTCTAGCAGCATTTTTAGCACTGACATAGCCTGGTCCATATTCGATAGTATCTGCAGAATCACGCATGCGCTGAGCATTAACTTCTGCGGCTGATTGTACTTTTGCGCCACCACCATTTCCGTTGTGGGTAATATTGCCATCTTTGTCATAAATAGTTGCCATCTGTTTTTCATATAATTTTTTGAAATCTGCTTCCTTAAATTTATCACCCAGTGCAGCTCGAGCATTTTCTTTGTCTGTCTCATATCTTTCTTGCCAATCTTTTGCTTTTTTATTTTGCTGGTCAGCTTCATACCCTGACATCTTGTAAGTTTCTGCTTCTTTCATGCGAGCGTCCTTCTTGCGTTCAGTAGCACCTTTTGCTCCACCTTCAGTAGATAGATCAATTCTGCCAGTGCCAAGTGTTAAATTAGCTGCGCCCTGAGCAAATCCGCCAAGGCCAGATGAAGCTTTGGTATCCCAGCCAGTTTGTTTCGCAAAACCTTCGCCAGCTTTTGTCTTTCTGAAATCAAAACTACTTGCTGCCATTGAATTTGAAATTGTAAGTTGTCGTTGTGCCCACTTATCCCCTTCAGCCGCACGTCGTTGTAGATCAGGATCTTTTGCCCTTGCGGCTGCGACTGCTCCGAGTGTTGATCGTAGTCCAAGTGCTGCTCCACCTGTTGCAACGCCAACCGCGGCGCCGCCAACTTTGTTCATAACTGCAAGCGATGCTGCCCCAATGTCACCAGAAAGTTTGACTGCCATATCAACCGCTGTTTTTATCAAGAAATATATAATCGCAAACGGTATGATGAGGCCGATAAGTCCTTGGATATTACTTTCGAGACTGCCGCCAGTTGGACTGTTACTTGCTGCGATTGGTAGTAGCTTAAGATCAGTCGCCATAATGATGATATAAAGGAAAAAGAGGAATATTGGTGCCATAAATGCCTGAGATACTAGTTCGTGCCACCAGTTTGTCCAACCAATTTTCATCCAACCTTTCATCGACGGCACGATCCATGATACGAACGCAAACGGAGATAGTATCATTGAAACCATCAGCCCTATGACACGGCCGAGAAACAGTACAGCAACCTTGAGAAACATGAGGAACATAAATATATTGATTGCAATAGCAATGAGTAGCACAAAGAAGAACCAGCCAGTGTTTGCGTTTGCGTCGATATCGCTTGTTTTGAATATTTTCTGTGGATTAAATTTAGAAACAAGTCCAAGGGTTATACTCTTCTCGCCACCCACTGAAGAGCTTTGTCCGGTCACATTTACTGAGTCGTACATGATCCGAGCGAGGATATTTGACGTGTCGATAATAATTTTGGTAAAAAATAAGCTGAAGTTGATAAGGAGCGCCACAACGACGAGCGAGGCGATCATTTTCTTGGCATCGACACCACTGATTCGTAGAATAGTGCCGATAGCAATATAGAGCAGTACGAATATGAAAAGAATATTTGAAATATCACGAACAATGCGCCAGCCTTGAGGTACGAATTCTGTAGCGGTGTAACTTGAGCTTTGTAGGGAGAAATGTAAGAACCAATCAAGGAATCCAGCAGCAAGTCTCGCAAGTGCAGCTGTTGGAATGTATAAGACGTAATACACCAGCTGAGTAAAACACCCGAGCATGTTGATTGCTGCCCTGCCTGATGTCAGACTGAAATCTAGACAGTATGGCAAATTACCAGGATTGCCTGTGTCCGTTGAGCCTTCGACTATGTTTTGGCCCCCTGTTGGACTTGTTGTTACCTCAGGAGAGCCAGCTGGCAGAGTTTTGAAGGGCGCAATTTTTTCCTCATCATCACTAAGGGCGCTCAAGGTGTCATTACTAAGCTCACCAATACAATTACGAATTAGCGGGATAACTGAACAAGTCTCCTCAAGTCTCCCTTGACTTACATATTGGGTATCTGGCTTTAAACCCGTAACAGTAATGTTGATTGTTTGAGTGCCAAGAAAAATGTCTGGAATAACGACAATGCTCTGTCCAATATTTTGATCGAAAGTAATTCCTGGAATGGGCTTTCCTGCACGGTCTAGAATTTTACCATTGATAACTTCTTCGTCGGAGAGGGTCGCTGCTTCCTTTTTGGCCATAGTACCCAGATTGTCCTCATTTGTAGCAATATCTAAATAGACACCGCAGCCATACCCATTACATTCGAGTGGATCATAGGATCCTAGTGCCCCACCATTGCCTGGGATTTCTTCATTGCCTTGAGACGAATTGGATTGTCCAGAAAGTACTTCGTAAATAGGATTACCGTCTTGCCCTTCGATGTATGTCCATCCAGTAATTCCATTGGTGCTTCCATTAGGAGGAATTCTTCCTTTATAAATATCATGACCAATATTGCCGTCATTACCGCCATTAACTTGTAACTGGAATTGAAGTACAGCTGTTGTTGCTCCGACGCTTATCACCTTAACTTCAGGTATATTAAAATTATCATCCAAATAAGCTTCGGCTTTTTGCGGAGTAAATATTGGCAAAAAGCTTCCTGATAGGATAGTGATGAAGAGCACATAGAGCAGGAATTTTTTCATTACGTAGGATGAATAAGAAAGCTATAATCTGCCTTCTCATTTTATCACTAGAGCCTTTGTTTAGATAGCAAAAAACTGTTAATTAAAACAAAATACACTTCCTACATTAGGAAGTGTATGAGTAAGGAGATTGTTTAGTAATTCTGTGGGAGATAATCACTGATTGAGCTCCTGTAGAATTTACTACACTCCATTTTAAACGGCTCATTATTGTAGCCTTTCGTATAGGTATATCCTCCTCCCTCACCTGCGTGATAGACAAATGGTATCTCTGAGAAAATCCATTGCCAGCCTGGTTCAACGAGTGGATCGGCGTCATGATTTGCATCAGTTCCGCAGAAAAGTAGTTGCACGGCATCTTTGCCGACCGCTTCTCTTGCAATTGGGTCTGTGCTATTTTTTTCGTTTAGGCAAGCCTGCTGGAGAGATGGTTCACTAATGGTAGTTCCGGGCGTATAGTTTGCAGGATCAGATGAGCATTTTTTATATAATGCATTAATATCTTCGCCACTTACTTTAAACGCGTAGGATAGATCAGCAACATAGCCGTTACATTCATTTTGGGCATCACTAATCGTATCACTGCGGCTAATTTTATCTTTTAAAACTACATATTGTCCTGCAAGTTGGTTTTTATACTGAGCAACACTTGCAGAATCAGGGCTACCATCAGAAGGTTTTGGGTGTGCGGCTATGCCTGCAACGATGCTCTTTAATAATGCAAGGGATCGTACTTTATCAGAAATTCTATTCTGTAGATTACTTTGGTCTTGGTTGTACTCCTCGACTTTTTTGACTTGATCAACAATTGCTGCTGCAGAAGTAATATTCTTGATAAGGATATTAGTCTGGAAATTAGCGAGAATATATGACATTGCATTATTCAAATATTTTATCTGGTCCTGAGCTTGCTCTCCATTATTTGTATTATTATCTGATTTTGATTCCAGTTTTCTTGATTCAGTGGTAAATTCTGACTGCATTCTGGATGCGTATTTGTAGTCTGGTCCAGGTAAACATTGGTCAAGCTGCATTGTTCTTAATGGAAATGTTTTTAATAGATCGCGACTTGCAGTTAGAATCGTAAGCTCTGTTTGGGTTTTATTTATTGCATCAAGTAATTCTGGGGATGGTGTTCCAGGAGCTGTCCCTTCGAGAGGTACTGCATCAGCGACATTCCAGCTAAATGTTCCATTTGTGTCTGACACAAATGCACTGTTATCTCCCGGGCCTTCGACGGTTTCATCACCGCTTCCGGTTGCAATGCTGCCAATCAGTTGACTCAAGCCTTTACTAATAAGCCCTGCAGCTAAATTTGAAACAGCATCGACGACTGGACTGCCACTTGCAGAGTCAAGGAGGGCTTTTTCAAGTGGTGCAGTGACAGATTGGTTGAGCTGATCAGCAACAAGTTTGCCTGGAGTTACAGTTTCATACCTTGCGCAGTCATCGCTAGCATCAAATTGGATACTGCTTCCGAGGCTGAGGCTTAAGCTGTTCAAATAATCATCTGCATTCGTGCCGCTGCTCGTACATTCACTGGTTGCGTTTGTATTGTTTGCAGAATCAGACTGGCATTCGGTCTTGGTAGTAAACGGGCCGACAGTGTATGTTTGTAGATTGTCATTCACTGCTGTGTATGTCCAATCTGTTGCTGTAATTGCATTTTGACCACTTGAGCCATCTTTGTATTCAACACATTTTTTTGCTGACAGGAATCCTCCACTTTGATTGAGTTCATTTTGGATTGTGCCCTGTGCCTCTTTTGCCCGATTCTCTAATTCCTCAGCAGTTCGTAAATATGAACCAACGGGATTATTTGCGTCATTTTGAGTAAATGCCATCCAACCATCCCATCCTCCTACAGCAAAATCGCCGTCAGTAAAGTCTTGCCAGTTGGGGCCGATTACTTTATCTAAGGTAAATTTTGATTTATCTGCAAACACACTCGAATTTGTTGTCAAATACGAGGTAATGAGGTTTTTAGCAACCCCTTGGGAATACGGGAACTTTGTTATATCCCCTGTAATTTCATTAACAAAGGATTCAACTTTCTGGTCTGCTATGCTTTTAAAAAAACTTGATTGATCACGGACAAAAAAAGGATTGCCATTAAATCCAGTTGATCCCCAGTTGATGATTTGCTGGGTCATGTTGAGTGCAACCTGAGAACTTATACGCTTGAGAGATTTTTGGAGCAAGGTACCAGCTAAAGTTTTGCCGGCACTCGCAGCTGATTGGGAGCCAAAAATAGTCTGTATAATTTGTTGGGGCAAATTCGGCAAATCTACAACTGGCAATCCTGCGTGAGCTGGCTTAATTTGTACCGCCAATAATAAGAAAAGACTAAGAAAAGAAATAATACTATACTGATAGCGCTTTTTCATGTTGTTTTAGTATAACACCCGCTTTATTGTGAACCAAAGCCTCCTGCAATATAAATATCATTTTGAAGTATATTTAAATTTGTCTCGAGTGAAGTCAAAATATCATTTGACTGGTAAATACTTGCAAGTGCTGGAATTGGATCAATAGGATATTTGGCAATATCGGCAAACATATCAGCTGTTCTGTTGATACTATTAATAAGGGCAAGATGTGTCACTGCCTCGCTCTCAGGTACTGGCAAAGCGATAAGCGTAGTAACTAATGCGTGATACTTGTCAGCGATTTTTTGTATATTTGCATCAGGTGTCGTTAAGTTTGGAGTAACAACAATACTACCAAGGGTAATAAAATCTTCTTGTTTAATTGGGTATTTGAGTAATGCATTACCAAAACCAGTAATATATGCCAAAGAGTTAGTGCTCGTATTAGCGTTACTTTTAATATCAGTAATTGTGTATGTTTTCCCTGGTGGTTTAGTTTTTATAAACGTGATTATTTCAGCTGTAATGCTTGCTGATGATTCATCAGTTAGTTCTCCATTTTCTTGCAATGCTGCAATCGTTGAGAAAAGCTCTCTGGTAAATGTATCTGTTTGACTTAAAATTTCACTGGCAGATTCCTCTGATGTTGCTGTTGATGTATTAATAGACGTGCGTAGATTGGCAACTTCTTCACCATCGCTTATGCCATTACCATTTGTGTCTGAATTTTTTGGGTCCATATCCCACAGTGGCTCTTCCCAATCAGCTAATCCATCGTTATCTGTGTCTGTTTCAACAAGCGTACCTAATGCGACGGTAGGTCCTGCAGGAATACGAGTATCTTTGATCTCATTTGTTTTATTAAACTCGATCCGAGTACGTATGTATGAAATGCCAACACCGACAATGATGACAATGCCGATAATCAAAAGCACGCGAAGCATCTTTTTGCTAGGTAAATATGAAGTGATTCTAGATGGTTCCACAGAGTACAGTATACACGTTTTAGATTTCTTTTTCTAAAGAGTTTTGCAGTAGCTTTTTTGCAATAATAAACCAGGTTTCTAAATCTATGTCCTCTGCCCGTATTTGTTCTGGTAAATCTCCGGCTTGCCAAATATTGGTCAGTGCATCATATGGCATAGGCAATGATGTAAGATTTCTGATGAGTACTTTGCGTTTATGGGCAAATCCTGTGCGAACAACATTGAAAAAATGTTTTTCCGATACAGCATACTTTGTAAAAAGATTTTTTGAGATTTTCTCAATTGAAAGTATGGCTGAGTCGACGCGAGGCGGTGGTGTAAAACTACCGCGTCCTACCTTGGCTATGATCTTTGGGTTACCGTAGGCTTTGACTGCGATTGAGAGAATGCTTTCCTTGTTGTCTTTAGCGATAATCCTTTCGGCGACTTCTTTTTGCACCAAAAGAACCATCTGTTCTGGTATACAAGGAGCGCTCAAGATATGCTTCAATATTGCGCCAGTGATATTGTATGGGATATTGGCAATGACTTTGTAGGTAAGATCATGATAAAAAGCAAATACACCTGGGTCAAAATCAAGAATGTCTTTTTCAATAAGCTCAAGTTTACCGTCTGCTATTTCTTTTGCAAATGTAGCCGAAAGTTCTTCGACTAGTGTACGATCTTTTTCAATCGCAACCACTTTGCCAGCAAAAAAAAGTAATTTTTTGGTAAGCACACCGTGCCCTGGTCCAATTTCAAGAATAATATCAGTCGGCTGTATATCCCCACTCTCTATAATAGTGTCGAGTGCGTGTTGGTTATGGAGAAAGTGTTGTCCTAAAGATTTTTTAGCAAGCATGTTATTCAAAGTATAGTATTTTTTCACTGCGTCCTCTAGATTGGTAGAGTTCTTGTTCGACGAGCAAAGGCGGAATATCATAAATAAATTCCGAAGGTATATTGATTTGGCGCATACCAAATATAGTTCTCGTTTCTGCGTATGATAGATAGAGAAATTCCTTAGCGCGAGTGACAGCGACATAAAACAACCTGCGTTCCTCTTCGGCATCTTCGATTGTCTTACTATCGAGTCTGGCATGTGGGAAAAGATCTTGTTCAAGGCCAACAATAAAGACAACTTTAAATTCCAAACCCTTCGCGGCATGGACGGTCATGAGCCTAACCCCACCTCTGTCTTCTTCTAGATTATCTTGATCGCTTGCGAGTGCTGCGTCAGTTAAAAGCTTATCCATGCCTTCATCAATCCCCCATGCGTCATACTTGGTCGCAAGTGTTACGAGTTCTTCTAAGTTCATGAGTCGATCTTCATCATCTACGCCTCCAGCTCGTAATGTCTCGTCAATTTTTGCTTCATGAAGAATATACTTAAATACTTCTGATGGAAGCATGGTTTTTTTACATTCGTTGATACGATCGAGTAGTTCATAGAAAGCATTGATTTTTACTTGCATTGGTCTTGGTAATGATTCAAGTTCTCCGGCAAATAGTTTTACCAATGTCACTTTACCAATGCCTCGTGTTGGGAAATTGATGATGCGTTTGATGTCAGATAGTGAATTGCGATTGTGCGCTGCCCGAACATAGGCAAGCATGTCTTTGATCTCTTTACGCTCAAAGAATTTTGTACCAACAACTTGGTATGGAATATTGGAACCTAGCATGGCTTCCTCGAGTACGCGTGATTGGAAGTTGGCTCGATATAAAACGGCAATATCCTTTGGAGCTGTTCCCTCTCGAATGAAGTTGTCTGCTGTGTCAGCGACAAATTGCGCTTCATCATTCTCACCAAAGGCAGTATAGAGCTTGATACTATCACCGTCTTTACCGGTATGCAGAAGAAGTTTCGGTATCCGAACAGTATTTTTTTTAATGATAGCGTTTGCCGCATCCAGGATTACTTTTGTCGATCGGTAATTATGCTCAAGAAAAACAATCTTGGCTTCTGGATAGTCCTTCTCAAACCGAAGCATATTTTTCATGTTGGCACCCCGCCAGCTATAAATGTTTTGGTCCATATCTCCCACGACGCAGATATGATGGTCATTGCCGACCAATAGCTTGGCAAGTTCATATTGCACTGTATTGGTGTCTTGGTATTCGTCAATGTGGACGTAGCGCCAGCGCGACTGATATTCATCACGTATGGTTTGGTTACGAAGTGCGATAAGTGCATAGAGCAAGAGATCGTCGAAATCAACCGAACCTTCTTTCTTTTTCTTCTCTTCATATTTCTGCCAAACACTATTGATAAGTTCTTCACTATAGTTTGAAGCTTTGGCTGCAAATTGTTCTTGGGTCTCACCTTCACCTTTGGCCTTAGATATGACGTATCGGAATTTGCGTGGCTCTTGGGCTTTGGGATCAAGGCCGAGCTCTTTGATGGATTCTTTGATAAGCGATATCGTATCTCCGTCATCTAAAATAGTAAAATATCTTGTTAAATTAAAAAGTCTTGCGTGTTCACGCAGGATAGTCGCTGCCAACGCATGAAATGTTGCGACAAATGGCACTTCGGTTATACCTTTTGGTAACACGTTTACCACACGCTCACGCATTTCTTTAGCAGCTTTGTTGGTAAAGGTGATAGCTAGAATATGTGATGGCAACACGCCTTCTTTGATGAGGTGCACAATCCGATGAGTAATGGTTTTTGTCTTGCCAGCGCCAGCGCCGGCCACGATTAATAGTGGTCCATGTATAGAAAGTGCGGCCTCTTTTTGCTTTTCATTGAGTCCATCGAGATATTCCATCTGATTACTATAGCATGACGTAGAATTCCCCTTTCCTTTACGTTTTTTAAGAAAGTTTGGATAAATTTTTTCTTGTTGCGGAACTCATCCAATTAAAATTGGATTCAAACAGTCCTCACGGCAAAAAATATTTTTCCAAACTTTCTTTTGGTTTGTTCATAAACAACAAAAGTGCCATGGTATACCATGGCACTTTTGTTGTTTATTTATTATTTTCCAATTTGACTCATCACATCCATGCTCTCTTGTTGGAATCGTTCTGCTTCTTCTTTGGCCATGACATCGAAGTTCTCAACGTTAGTTCGTAGGTATTCCATAAGTTCTTCGGGACTTGCATCGTTATCGAGCATTTTCTCAAATGCTTTTTGCATTGTGTCATCCATTGTTTCCATTGCCTTGATAAGAACACTCTGGAAGATTAGTCCACCGATTCGTTCGATAGTATCATTCTGTTCTGCCTCAGATAATCCACCTAAGTTGTATGCAGCAATAATTGTTTTTCGTAATGTTGGATCCATATAGATAGTGTATCGTATTAATAATTTTTTACAAACTACGTTTTATTATTTTGGTATGTTGCCTGTCGGTATAGTAGCTCCGGGTCTATTTGCAACATTAGGAATTCCCCCGTTGTTTACGCCTGGCCGATTGGTAACATTCTGGAGTCCGTCGTTACTTACTCCGGGTCTGTTGGCAAGTTTCTGTAATCCGCCTGTTGTAGCTTGCCCATCTGTTGTACTGGTTGGTAGTGCATCTGGTCGTGATGGTAGTGGCTGTAAGTTTGGATTGTTAGGCAATGGCTTTAGTGCCTGTGCGCCAGTGCCAGATTTATTATTGTAACCATATTCGTAGCTATCGGGATTTGATTCAAATGCAGAACTGCCAATGATGTGCATTCCGTTGTCTTTTGGTATGCCGTCCATATATTCTTGAACTAAGTAGCCAGCGCCAAAAGGATTTTTCTCAATAGCGTACGATGCATGACCAATGCTGCCCGTAGCGAGGCGAACTTCATGTCCATTTTGGAAGTAGCCAGTTTTGCTTGCAATCTCATGCGCTTGGTGTTGTGCGAATTCATGCAAATCACCACCAGTCCAGCCCATTTTTGCAGCCAATGCACCATTATTGGCTTCAAGTTGTCGTATAAATACATTTTCAACACCGTCACCTTTTTGTACCAATGCATATTCGCTAATCGAAGTTGGAGTTTCTATTGTTGGCTGATCAATGGTCGTTGGGTGGTCTACAGTTGCTGGTGCCTGGTTTGCAAAATGCTCAGTGGCGTAGTGTCCTGCCCATAGCCCAAAGCCAATGCTCGAAGCTCCACGGATGCCGGCATTCAAGTAACGATCAAGGCTCTCACTCTTTTGCTTTCTTTTGTGAACACTTTGATACAGTGCCTCATTTCTGGTGAGCCATTCATTACCAAATCCTTCACCGTATTTATTGAGACGCTTCATGCGTTCCATGTCTCTCTCAAAATCTCTGTCAATTATTTTTTGATTATGGAAAAGATTTTTGATTCCAATCCCTACTTCACCAGCTGCGGCACCACCGACAACTCTCGCACCTACACCAGCTGCCGCTGCGCCAAAGGCAGCCAAGCCTCCGCCGCCTGTGAGTGTTGTGACTACTGCGACTCCTGTACCTATACCGATCGATAGAAGGATGCGTTTCCAGCGAGGTTGAATTTTGCCATACCATGCGATGCCTTTTTCCAAAATACCGCGTTCACGTGTTGGTAATGCCTCTAGTTTTGCTCGAGCAAGTGTGTCACCTTCATCGAGAATGAGTGTTTTAAATAAAGCGCCATTTTGAAAGCTATCGAGTGCCAATTTCTTTTCTACTGGACTCGCATGATTACGGTCAAGCTTGTCGTTTTCTTGTTTAAGTAGATGTTTGCCGTACGCGACCTTGGCGTCCTTGTACGTTTGTTGGGCACGCTCGTGTGCAAGGCGCACTGGGTCAGTCGCCTTGAGATCTTCTTTGGCAATTTTTTCACCCACAAGTTTGTTCCAAATATTTCTTTGAAACCATGCACCGAAACCTTTTTTATTGCGAGCTTGATCCTGTCGCTCTTCGAGCATGTCGCGGTAGGTTTCGATATAGATTGCACGTGCTTCTTGTAATGATTGCTCAGGAGTTTTGGCTTGTTCTTGTCGATTAGCTGGATCATTTATTTGCTGCGCAAGCACTTCTCCTGGTGCCTGCCTTGCTTCAGTCGGTTGTGGCTCTGTTCTCGCTGTAGTTTCATTTTCTGTTACTACATGGATACTTGTTGCACCTTCGTGTTCGCGTATATCTTCTGGGGTTGCGATGCGAAGTTCTCCATTTTCAAATTGTCCAAGAAATTGTCTCTCTGGTATTGATTTAGTCTGATTTGAGACAAAATAGACGTTGTACTTTATGCCTCGGGCATTAGTTTTTTCTTGAATATCAGTTATAGAAAATAGCTCTTTCTTTACACTATCGAAAATAGTAGTACCTTTTTTTAATTCAAACGCCGGGGATGTTTCCACTTTTTCTACCTCTGGAGTTTTAGTTTCGATAGGTTCCCCGTCTGCTAGTAATAATATTTTCCCTGAGGTAAATGCGCGAGCAAGGTTAATTGCTGATACTTCATTCGGTTTATCACTAAAAACATATGCATTGAATTTTTCTCCCTTAAAATTTGTTTGCTCTTTAATTTCTAAAACAGTAAGTATTTTTCTTTTACTTACACCAGGCAGAGCCTCTCCGACGCGACTACCAATCTTAAGTTTTGCAACCTTGTCCATACCGGCAGTAATTTCTGGTTTTGCTTCGACTGCCCCCGCTTTCTTTTCTGGTGGAGTTATTTTGGTTTCTACAGTTGGTGCTGGTGTTTCACTCTCAGTCATTAGTCTAATTTTCCCTGTAGCAAAGGCAAACGTGAGTCCTCTTGCAGATACCTTGTTTGCTTTGTCACTAAACGTATACATATTCTTCTCTACGTTTTTGGTCACATCCTCCTCTATATTTAGAAGAGTATGTAGTTTTCTCTTGTTTGCACGAGGTAAAGCTTCACCAACGACGCTACCATTTTTAAGTGCCATGACTTTTTCCCATGCCGCAGCCCATGATTCATCTGTAATTTTATCTTTAAATTGCTCAGAACCAGTTTTTTTGGTCTCTATTTTTGGTGGATGCGTAGATAGTATAGCTACTTTTGGTAGACGCTTTGCCTGTGCTGTGTACGTTGTATAACGTTCACCTTTTTCTTTTTTATTTGCTATTGGTCCAAGTAAGTTCTCAATGGTCTTATTCGTATATATTTCTGTAGTTGCATTTGTATTCTTATCTAAATCTTCTTTACTAGCGAACACACTTACAGTAAAATGTTCAGTACCTTTTTCGTCAGTTTCTTCCTTATCGATTCGATAATAGTTGGTATCTTTTTGCCAAGTATCTCCTTCGTGGAAAGTCTTTAATGGTGACATGTAAAATCCACTATTTTCTTTGTATCCTTCTAAGTTCACTTTCTCTTCATTTGAACTAAAAAGCTTTACACCTTGTGCAACCATGTCATCGTATGAAAAAGTCACTTTATTATTTTTTGAATCTTCGAGTTCAACAGTAGAAGCTTTTGGATCTCCAGGAACTATATTAACTTCACTTATTGTGTAATTTTTTTGATCCCCAGGGAATTTCCATACTTGGCCTTTTTCAAATTTTAAATTTTGCTTGATTTGGTCTAATGCTCTATTTTTGCGAGCACGTAAAGCTTCTAGCCCATTATTGATAGCATCTGTTTTATTATTTGAACTTTTGATTATGCTCTCAGCAATTTTATCTGTGTCGATCGACATAATGGTTTAAATTTAAAATTATTATTTAACTTCTTTAACCTCAATTTTCAAATTCAATGCTGCTTGGCGACGTTTTTCTTCTTTTGCATTTACTTTATCACCTATGAATAAATAGTAGCCTTCTCCCTCATCAAGTGCCTTAACAATATTTTTTCCTCCAGGACGATGCTCCATAGCCAGAGCACTAGTAATACGATTTGCAATTAATTCTTCATATTTATTGAGTGTAATTCGATATGAGCGATTTTTATCGTTAGTGCCAGAACTGAATTCAAGTATATCCTCATTTTTTTCAAGATCAAAGTATACTCTTTTAACAATAAATGTATCTTTAGACTTAAAAAAAGTTTCGAGAATAAACTGTTGGTAGTTTTCCGTAACCGTTTCGCCCGGCTTGTATATTTGTCCAGCCATATTTATTGGTGTTTCTTCAAGTCGTTTTGTCTGGTCTCGTAATATTTTCGAAACAACCATTCCTTGAGCTACAACAAATTCCTTGTCAGGACTTTCCTCTGGCGCAAGCACTAGCATAATATTATTTTTTTCCTCTTTTATTTCTTTCAGTATGTATTTGGGTGAATTTTGGATTGTAACTGCTTTTACTGCTTCAATAAATAAAGGTTCAGTAATTACATCACCAGGTTTTATCATTTTACCCCCAATATATGTACGTGTGATCTCTACATCACTGCCAATTTGGGCTCTACTTTCAGCAGTATCTTTAGTCCTCTTTTCGTGCTTAATGTTTCGTAGTTCATAGCCATGTCTATATCTCATTACATTCGTTAATTTTGAAACAGTCATAGCTTGTTCACCTTTTTTCTCATAGTCGCCTTTCCTAACTTGAACTTTCCTTGCCCTTATGTCATTTAACCAATCTCTTTTGCCACATAATATATTAATTATTTCATCATCAATTTCTCCCAACTCCTCATATAATTCACTAAGCTCTCTTTCAAGTGTTTCCATGGTACCTGCCCTTTCACCATTACTGATGCCAGCTTTAAATCGATCAAATTCATCAGGCTCACCTATATTTTTATAGTAATTAATTTCATCCTCAATATTTTTTAATTGTACCCCTGCTGCTTCTTTGGCTTTCTTGCTTTTTGCATGCGTAAGTTCGTCAAGTTTTTCTACATAACGTTTTAATAGTTCTTTTTTTTCATATTCTCTACGCAGTGTATCTTGTTCAGCCATCTTTTTCTTATATGCTTTCAGCTCACTTTCATTAAGTGTTTTGTTGCCTTTATTTACAAAACCACTATTTGGATCTGGTGGGTTTGTGTCAGTAACTTCAATTATTTGACCCCACATTGGATCATAAATACGATCCCCAGTTTTAAACACATTTGGTATTCTTCTATTAATACGCTCAATTTCTTCAGCTGAAAGGTTTAGGATTCCCTTCATTCGTTTCTTGAAAGCTTCTGAAAGTTTTCCAAATGGTTTTGATTCGATTTTACTTAGGGGGCCATGGCCGTTATCAACATATTCAATAATTTTATCTTTTGACCAGCTCTTTACACCTTCATGCCACCCTCGTGATTCAAGGATTGCAATACCTGTTTCAATTAGATTCTGGTTTATTTCCTGACGTTCATGCACACTCATGCCTCCTGATTCTATTTGTTCTCGTAACAAATCAAAAAATTTAGATAGAGTTGTCTCTTCTTGTTTTTTTACTAGATCTTTATTTTCAACTGATGGCGATTCAGTTTTTTTTGCCGTATTTCTTGGCTTGGCTACTTTCTTAGGTATTGATTTCTCATCTTCTGGCTTAGACTTGAGAAGATCCTTAATTTTTGATAGGTCATTAGCTTCTACAGGAGTCTTTTCGTTCGAATCCTTTTTTGCACCCTCAAATTGTTTCGCCATAGTCTTTAAATTATGTATAAAATATTAGTTTCTGTCAATTTTTAGCCTTTTTTCTTATCCACATGTCGATGTGGATATCGTGATTGACTCACCCAGCCTAAGGCGGTACCCTTGTATCTGTGGGTGGTATAGAGCTAGTATATATCCTACAAATTTGTTTACCTAGTAGATATCCCCATTTTCAAGCAATTTCCTCATATTTCTGAACTGATCGTAACGACTGTCTAAGCTTGTGTAATCCTTGCAGCCTTCTTATGTAGCCATAAGGTCGTTCTGTGAGAGAGCTTCGCAGTTATTTTTTTAGTATATAAAACCCTTTTTAAAAGATTCTTCAAGCGACAACGCTGTCTCAGATCGCTCAAAGATGATAAAACCCTTATTTTACAAGCGCGGAGCATCCGGGGTTGTTTTTGTGTTGCTGGCTATTGGTTTACTACTCTACCCACTCGAGTCATATGCCAATTTTTTCTCAACCGCTCTATTTCAAAAGCCCGAAAAAGCTTATGCCCAAAACGTGCCAATAGCTAAAAATTCACAAACATTGCCAATTTTGAGGGCAGAAAATACGACAGTGGCCATGAAAAGTAGCGAAATTGCTGACATTATTATCTCAGATGATACTGCCTTGGTACCACAAGCTGGACCTTCGGGAACTGTCGCTGATATGTCAGAAGATATAACGAGTGGTCAGATTAGCACCTATGTTGTTAGATCAGGTGATTCGCTGTCGGTCATAGCTGACATGTTTAATGTCTCTATTAATACGATTCTTTGGGCAAATGATTTAAAGAAAGGTCAAGCACTCCAAACGGGTGATACGCTCATTATTTTACCAGTAACAGGACTTAAATATACAGTCAAAAAGGGTGATACAGTTAGTTCAATTGCTAAAAAGTTTAGTCTTAGTTCATCAGAAGAAATTATTTCATACAATAATTTAGAGACAGTCACAGTTGCTGTTGGTGATGTACTCATTATTCCTGGTGCAGAATTGCCTGCTGAAGTTCCAGTGACACCAAAGAAAACCCCTGTCAAACAAGGGGGTAGTAGTAGTGTATTCGTTAAGAATCAATCTGCAGGAAGCAAAATTGCAGGTTACTTTATAAAGCCAATACCGTGTGGCCTTACCCAAAACAAGCATGATAAGTATGCGATCGATATGAGTTGCGGTGGTTCTGGTATGCCAGTCAAAGCTGCTGCAAGTGGTACTGTCAAATTTGCTAAAACTGGTTGGAACGGTGCTTTTGGTAACCTCGTCGTTATTGCTCATGCTAACGGCACGCAGACTTTCTATGCTCATCTTTCCAAGATAAGTGTTTCAATTGGTCAGGAAGTGAATCAAGGTAGTATTATCGGCAATGTCGGTTCTACAGGACGCTCAACTGGTCCACACCTTCACTTCGAAGTTCGAGGTGCGTATAATCCTGGCTTTGACACTTCAGGACAGCTTTGGAAGAAGTAAAATAGATTAAAAAGAGCGAAAAGATTTTTCTTGTTGAGGAACTCATCCAATTAAAATTGGATTCAAACAGTCCTCATTGCAAAAAATCTTTTCGCTCTTTTTATGTGACTGTACATTTCTCACAGCGCCTTCGGCCGATACTGTAGTGCTTCTAATATATGTGGAGTACCCACGGTTTCATCTCCGTTAACATCAGCGATTGTTCTTGCTAGTTTTAACACTCGATGATACGCACGTGGCGAGAGATTAAGCTTGGTTGCACTTTGATTGAAGAATGTCTGTGTTTTTGGATCTAGTGTAATTAGTGCACTAATATCTTTGGCATTCATATCACTATTGGTAGTGTGTGGGCGATTTGCATTTTCGAAACGTGTGCGTTGTTTGGCTCTGGCTACTTGAACTCGATCTCGGATGGTTTCTGTTTTTTCGCCAACAGGAGCATCACTGCCTAATTTCTCATAGCCGATCGCGCCGACTTCAACCCAGATATCGACACGGTCCATGATCGGACCTGAAAGTTTACGATTATATCTCGCTATGTCGCCTGCGGTGCAGGTGCATTCTTTTGCTCGTGTACCGCGATAGCCACAAGGGCATGGATTCATAGCAGCAATCAAAATAAAATGTGACGGAAACAATGCAGTGCCTTTGGCCCTGGAAATAGATACGATTTTGTCTTCGAGCGGTTGGCGCAGAGATTCGATGACTCGCTTGTCGAATTCTGGAAATTCATCCATAAATAATACTCCGCGATGCGCAAGTGTTATTTCACCAGGCTTCGGTGTGCTACCACCACCGATGATCGATACATAGGATGACGTATGGTGTGGTGCACGAAATGGTGGCAATGTAATCACATCAGCGTTGAGATTGCCGGCAACAGAATGAATGCTCGTGATCTCGAGTGCTTCAGTAAGTGTGAGCGACGGCAAAAGTGTTGCAAATGCTCTCGCGAGCATGGTTTTGCCTGTGCCAGGTGGTCCATACATGGCGATATTATGTCCGCCAGCTGCTGCTATCTCAAGCCCACGTTTAGCACCTTCTTGTCCACGGATATCTGAGAAATCAATATCACTGACATGCCTAGAAACATCAATTGGTGTTTTTTCTTTTGGTTGTATTTTAGCAGTTTCTTCTGTTGCAGTAAGGTGAGTAATCAATTCACTAAGCGTATGTACACCAAATACTTTGATACCATCAACCAGTGCTGCTTCACGTGCATTCGCTTCTGGTACATAGAGTTCTTCAAATCCATCACGCTTGGCTTTCTCCGCAAGCGGTAGCGTGCCTTTGATAGGTAACACTTCCCCATTGAGTGCGAGTTCTCCTAGGAATAACTTTTTTTGAATTTCAAATGTAATTTCTTCTGAGGCCAATAAATAACCGAGTGCAATGCCAATATCAAATGTTGAGCCTTCTTTTTTTGTTTCTGCTGGCGAGAGCGAGACGATGATTTTCTCGTTTTTGCTTTTTGGGGACGTGTAGCCTGAATTTTTGATTGCTGAGCTTACACGATCGCGCGCTTCCTCGACTGCTTTATCAGGCAACCCAACAATAGAGAATGTGTGGAGTCCTTTTGAAAGATCTACTTCAATAGTAATAAGTTCTCCGCGAAGGAGTGATGTTTGTGCCGAATATAATCTGGCAAAAGACATACTAGTAATTTAAATTACAAAACGTACTACAATAATCTAAGCGCACATAGTCTCCAGTCTACGTTTTATTATATGTGCTTCATGCACGTGCGAGCAGCAGGATTGGCCTCGAGTCGTTCTTCTTCGATTTTCTCCTCTCCTATTTCACATGTTCCGTAAGCATTGTCTTTGATTTTCTGAAGTGCATCTTCGATATCTTTGAGTCGACTCGTGAGAGTTCTAACAAGTCCAGTTTTCTCTTCATAATCTTCAGCTCGATCTGCGCGATCATTTTCATCGGCTTCAGCTATGCCTTCAAGTGGTCGTGCGTCCCAAAGTCCTGTTTCAGGGTTAAAGAGTGCACCTTCTGATCCAAGCTGTGACAAAAGCATTTTCTGCTCCTCTTCAAGTTTTTGTTTGTATTGGTCTGTTGATTTCATGTGCTTATGATAGCAGTCAGGCCAGTCATGTGCAAATGCTACAGTGGTGTTTGTAATCGCACGAGTATTTCTTTGATTGTATCAATACTCGTGGTGACGAGAATAGTTTCTGTATCCAAAAATACGTATACCATCACAATATTCCCTGCACCGTCTCGCAATACGCGACCATCACGATTCTCAACAATAATATCCTCAAATTTTTTCTGAAAGAGTGCTGCATTGTCGCCCTCGATAGACAGACCAAAGAGTTCATACATATTATCAAACAGTTTGCGTTCCCATGTGAGCATACCCGAGAAAGCTGTGTCATAGGAATTTGTTTTAAATATGAGAAACGGTACATTGACTATCTCCATATGCGTACCGAACATGTACTCTTCATCAAATGATCGTATGAGTGTTGGGTCGGCATCACTTTCGAGCTTCTTCAAGAATTCTTCTGTCGTAAGCATTCGCGCTCCCGGATAGGTCGGTGCCGTGAGAAGAATGGCAGTGATTTTGCCGGCATCTTGCGGCAGTATCAATTTCTCCCGTATAGCATCTACAAGCTGTTTTTTCGTGAGGAGGCTACCAGTATCGACGCTTTGGTGCGCATCAGCAAAGATGAGTGTCTCTATGGTTGGTTTTTTCTCGACGACGATTGGGTCACTATCGTGAAAGAAATACAAATAGCCAAAGATACCGCCTGCGATAACAAGGCAGGCAATCGAACCAACGAGGAATGCAATATTTTTCTTTGCGACAGGAGAAATAAGTTTGGCAGTATCTTCTTTTTTCTTTTGTTCGGCGATAGCGATCTTGATCACCGAGCCTTGCTGTTCGCGTAGTGCTTCTGCCATATCGGACTGGTAGGTGCGAAGTGGCTCGATATTCTTGGCAAATAGCGGTTTAGTTTCCGGCGTAGCAGGCTTGGGTTCCTCTGGTATTTTTTGATCTGGAAGTAATGGATCCATAGCTCTATAGTAGCGTATTAGTTGTTTCTTTTCGAGTATCTTGGAATTTAGTTTTCTTTATAAAAAAATATTTTCTGAATATTCGTTTGATTTTGTCCGCTTTATGTTTGTTGCGACTAATGACCAGTTTATTTTTACCGCGAGTTCTGATAATTTCACTTAGCCTCAATTGGGCGTCAGTATTCCATTCAGTCGTGTCCGTATAGAATATATTGATCGATTCTGTGGTTTTTTGATCAAGCCAAGCTTCAATCAAGAAATCTCCAAAGATGTTGACGTAGTAGTTCTCTTTTGGAAACAATTTCTCTTCCGTCATATAGTAGAAACTCTTTTTGTTATCAAATTCCTTGCTCGCATATTTATCAAGTGGTGTTTTCCCTCCGACAATCATATAAATTTCTTTCCCATGTTCGAGCACCTCATCAAATAGCACTCTCTCACTCGCATGGCGCGCCAAGAAGAACCATTCATGCGGATCATACATATAGAGGGGCTCGTGCTCACTTGTTGCGTTATTGAGAATACCAAATGCGTGTCCCCAAAACTGATCAGTTAGGTCTGGGTTTTTAAATGTGTATGAAATCTTGTCTCCATCTGCAAGTTTCAAGAAGTCTTCACTTGGAGTACTTGTCGACGTGTACATGCTCTCTGCTGTGCGGAAGTAGTCTGTCATTTTGTTGATCCAAATATGTGAGAGTGTTGCGCGTTTAGCATAGACTACCACCACTTCTTCCTTTTTGAGTTTCCTTAGGGCCTGATAGAAGCCCTGCTTTGTTGTTTTGGGGCGTACTACCTTAATTTTCTCTAGGAGTTCAATTGTTCCCGACGATCCCTTTTGTAGGTAGTTGAGAATATATTCTTCCAGCGTCTTTGGCTCATAAATCATCATATAAGTATAGTAAATAGTCAAATAAAAGTAAACAAAACGCTTACTTTATATATAAAATAAGCTTATTGATAGACATATATCTATATTTATGTCATAATCTGTAAAGATCGGGTTTGATTGGCAAAATGGGGCAATTCTAGAAGCCCCTCTTACTAATTAAATCCAAACAAATGAAAAATTCAAAAAAATTACTTATTGTAGCGGGAGCTGCAGGCGAAATCGGAACCGAGTATTGCAAGATGGCCATTGCACACAAAGTTAATTGCATTGGGATTGTTAGAAATCGAAGAACAGGAATCAAATCACCTTTCTTTACTGAAGTAGTATGTGGCCTCGACAAAGAAGCATCCATACATGAGTCATTTGCAGATGTTGATTTCAGTGAATATAAAGAAATCATTTATCTGCACACTATTGGCGTAGATAACTTTGATCCCCGTGGTTACCCAAATATAGAGCCCTTAAAAACAATTCCGCTAGAGATCTATGATTCAAATGTAAATTCATTTAAGTATTTACTTAGGTATTGTGGAATGAAGATCAGTGCGTTAAATGATGGTAGAAGAGACTCTAAGATTAGCTTGAAAATTGCAATTATTGCAGGAGTTTCAGACAAGTACACTCCCTTTGTAATTGAGCCTTTTTGTGAAGCTAAATTTATCTTGAGACAGTATATTCAATCATATATACAACTGCATCCGGATTGGATTTCAGGACTCTCGATAAATATTACCTCAACAATTACTGCTTCTGCATTACGAGTACGGCCACATGCAGATACCACGTACTGGCTACAGCCATCTGAAGTAGTTCAGAAATCATTTGAAACGCTTATCTCAAACGCCCGTAAGTACAAGGAGATGGATATCATAAAAAACTTTCCAGATTTTATTCCTGGATATTATATGTCCAATAAAGATTTGTATGAAAAATGGAGCAGAGAAACAGGTGTTAAGTAATAATCTAAGGAATTTCTGTCGATTAATCTTCAGAAATTCCTTTCATTATTCAGCTCACGATATTTCGTGGGTTGATAGTGAAATTGCCCTTTGTTAACTTAAAAAGTACATTATGAAAAAGGATGTTTCTGAAATTCTTGCCTTTGTGTTTGCTAAAATTGTAGGTTGTATTTTCTTTGGTTGGCTAACATACCTCGCTGGGATTCTTGTAGTTCTAGCAGTACTGGATGATAATCAAAACTTGTTTTCAACATTCGGTTATTCCATCTTTTGTTTGGGCTCACTGATCTTTGCCGTATTTTTTCTTGCAATGAGTGAAGAAGATTTAAGGAAAAAGCGGAAAGATAGGAATACTAACTGGAGAAACTTGGCTCCCAAACTTTGCCGCCAGCGGATCATTATTGAAGCAATCACGGATCACTGTGTCACACCAGAAGAGTTCAAAGACTATCTTTTGAAACTCTCTCATGTTGTCGGCATGCGATTACTGGAGCATGGCAAAGATCCTAACCCTTCTGCCTATGACGCCGAGAATATGGGTTACGGTGGCTGGATTCATTGGGTCACTTCCGGCGCGCATATGTATTCGTATCCTGCCGAGGTCACAGGTGGTGCAGGACATTTGCTTAGTGTCGATGCCTATACCTGTAAACCGTTCTCCGTCGAGAAAGCTGTTAAATTCACCCGAGAGTATTTCAAACCGAAAGACATAGTCTGGCGGGAATTTTAACTCTATCCTAAGTCGTATTTTATGAAAATGAAATACGACTTTTTCTTATAGTCAGTAAACTTAAAGTTTATTAATTTATAATAACAAACAATAAATTATATATCTGTCAATATTCCTGCTATGCTTATCACAAAATAAGTTCACTAAAAATCAAACAAGATGAAAGAAAAATATTATGTAATAGCATCCACTGCCTTCTTGTTGGTCTTGATTACTGTTTTGGTCTCTTTACCTTCTTGTGGTTTCCATCTGGTGAAATTTGGGTCACAACGCGCTTTCATTATGAAAACTGGGAAAATAGTTTCAGTTCGTAGTGTTCCGACAGATAAGGAAATCGGGGATACAATCATTGTGTTCCATACTAGTGACCAATCAGATACAACATATGTTTGGATAGAAGATGACTTTGCTCCGACACATGAGCAGGAGGGAATAAAAAATCAAAGCGGTGAGTGTAGGTATAGGGCAATAATCGTCTCTCCTGGCACGAAACAAGTGACCCCAACTAATGCTTTTACTGTTGATACTTATTCGAGCTCGTATAATCCCAATACAAATTCATTCGAAGTTGGATTCGATGTTAAAGAAAGAAATACAACAGGAAAGGTTCAGGTATTTGTAAAGCAAGGAGAAGATTGCAGAACAACCAACCATAAGATTTTCGACAGTTTATTAGTAGTAACTCAGTATGCAGACACCTACAGATTTATTTCATTTAAAGAACGTTAGGGTTCCAAAAAACCAGACAGAATGTCTGGTTTTTTATATTTTGTCCTCCAGATTTTTAGGAATGACAAAATTTTTCGTAAAGCGTTTTTTGAGTATATGGGCTTTTGATTTGTTGTGATCGACAAGTATCTTGGACTTCCTGTGCTTGGATAATATTGCTCGTAGTTTCTTGTCAGCTTCTTCGTCATATACTTTTAGCGCTCTAAACAATATGTCGATTTCATTTGCAACTTTCTCATCATAGCGAGTCGTAATGATATAGTCTCCCATCACGACAATATTGTCTGTGAGGGGAAAATTGAAACTCTCATCGATTGCAACTTGGACAGTATCGGTCTGATATTTTTTCTTAAAAGAAATTGCCATTGGTGTCTGCACACCAAGTGTTGTGAAGAGTTGGTGCCTTTTCTTCTTGATTAAATCAAATAAGTTATTTTCAGCTTCTGGCCTGTCATACATGAACCACTCATGATGGTTATAGAAAAATATTGGTTCACCTTTTAGTTCTTCGGCCAACAGTAGAAAAAGATGTGCCCAATAAATATCAAGTTCGGTAGTTGATGTGAACGTATATGACTGTATGCGTCCTTCTCGTTTGGAAAGCCTCTTAACAATACCGTATGCACTCTCTGCTTGTTCAACAAATTTGGCAATTTTTGCAATCCAAACAATATTTAACGATACACGCCGTCCATGTTTTATTACCTGTTCTTCTTTAATAAGCTCACGAAGTGCTTTGTAATAAGCTTGTTTCGTTGCGTCAAATGGTCTTGCAACTAAATCCATTAATTCGAGGCTATCCTTTTCACCAGCAACAAGCTCAAGTACGATTGCGCCTTTCAACCCTATTACGCTTCCCGGGAAAATATTGTGAGTAAACTTTTTATTTACTATCATAATATAACTATCGCATTTTTTGAAATGGTGTCAATAGCATTGTATGCTTAGAAAAATTGTTAACTTAAATCAAAACCAATGGCACTCTGCGGATTCAACAAGCAAATGATAGATGGCGTCAAGAATTTTTTTGAAGGCGCTGCTGATCAAATCACTATTCGTGCTCAAGAAGAAAATATGGTTATTCGAGAAGTAATTGAAAATATTGAGCTACCAGAACTTGATTTTATGATTTCTGAACTTTCACGTTCAGGCAAAGATGATGTATTCTTGGGTCTTTCCTATCTAGCGAGAGCACAATACAAAGTTGGACTCAAAGGAGTTAAAGAAGGTGGTGATATAAAAATTGTTTGTAATACATTTGTCGAAAAAGAAATTCCCCGACTTTTGGAACTTGAGGATAAGTATTATAAAGAATTGCGACCAAAATATGGAATGGAAGAAGCAATAAAAAGAATGTTTTCGTAAATTCAAAAACCGACTCATCGAGTCGGTTTTTTTCTTTTCCAAATTTATTATTGCTCTGGTGGAGGAGTTGGTTTTGGTGGTGTTGGAATAGCTGGTGGGTACGGATTCTTGATGAAGTCTTTGTCAGCTTCACGGATCGACAGTGATATACGATTGCGTTCTTTATCAACACCGACGACTTTAACCGGTACGCGCATGCCTTCTTTCAAAACATCAGTGACGCGGTTCACTCGGAAGCTACCGATCTCAGATATGTGTACGAGACCTTCAGCTTGCATGCCGATTTTGACGATAGCGCCGACCTCAATAATCTTTACCACTTCTCCTTCATATCGTTCGCCAGGCACATATTCATGCGTCATCTCTTCGATTATTTTTTTAGCTTTTTCAGCGCCGCCTTCCTTGCCGGTGACATACACTGTGCCATCATCTTCGATGGTGATCTCTGCACCTGTATCTTCGCGAATGGCATTGACTGTTTTGCCGCCTGAGCCGATCACCATACCGATTTGATCAGGTCTGATTTTCAATACTAAAATTTTTGGCGCTTTTGGAGAAATATCTGCACGTGGTTTCGGTATCGTCGCCTCCATCACATCGAGAATTTCGAGACGTGCTTTCTTGGCTTGGAGAAGGGATTCTTTCAAAATCTCTGGTGGTATGCCGTCGACTTTGATATCGAGTTGGAGTGCGGTGATACCAACACGAGTGCCTGCAACTTTGAAATCCATATCACCGTAGTGATCTTCGGGACCTTGGATGTCAGTTAGGATTTTATAATTTTTGTGTGACGTTGTGTCGAGCATGAGTCCCATGGCGATACCTGCGACAGGTCGGCTGATCGGCACACCACCATCCATGAGTGCGATCGATGCAGCACAGATTGATGCTTGCGATGTTGAACCGTTCGACGCCATTGATTCTGAGACGACGCGAATTGTGTATGGGAAGTCGAGCTTGTTTGGCATCACTGGCCAGAGTGCTTTTTCTGCGAGGAAGCCATGTCCCATTTCACGGCGGTTGATACCACCGAGTCGTCCAGTCTCGCCGGCTGAGTACGGTGGGAAGTTGTAATGGTGCATGAAACGTTTCTCACCTCTGACTTCCATGCCTTCTTGCATGTACGTATCAGCTGGTCCGCCGAGTGTTAGTACTGATAGTACATGTGTCTCGCCACGATAAAAAATACCTGAACCATGGAGCGATGTTGATAGTCCGCCGGCGATCGCTTCGAGTGATCGAACTTGATCCATTGTGCGCAAGTCAGCACGCTTGTTCTCCTCGAGTGCACCTTTGTGGAGGAATGCATCAACTTCATTACTGAAATAATCTTTTGCAGTTGCGAGGAGTTCTTTATTTTTCTCATCAGCACCATACTTTTCTGCGACGAGTTCGTTCCATTTGTCTTCGAGTCCATGAATCATTTTCTTACTCTCAGTGCCGAAAAGATCTGTCATCATACTTTTCTCGATATGAGCATGAAACAAGTCTTTGATGTCATCTGTTACGGTCGGGACAGCGAAGATTTTTTTCGTTTTGCCGATATCGCTCACGATTTGCTTCTGGAATGTCTCTAGGATTGTGATATGTTTCACAGCGAGGTCAAATGCATCACCTAATTCATTTTCAGGAATTTCAAATGCCAATGCTTCGATCATATTGATATGCCCTTCGCGTCCACAGACCGTCAGATCAAGATCGTACTGTGGTTCACCGCCGGGTGCTACATAGAGATTGATACCGGTATCTGGCACGCCCTTCAATCTGCCAACATGCACAGCACCGACTGGTCCATTCCATGGAATATCAGAAACTGCGATCGCAAGTGATGCAGCATTGATGCCCAAGATCGTAGGATCACAGTCACCGAGCGCGATGACTGTTACCACAACCTGTACGGCATTTTTAATATGGTGCTCAAACAGTGGTCTGATCGTTCGATCGATGACGCGCGATGCGAGGACTGCTTTGTCACTGGGTCGTCCCTCGCGACGGTTATACTGGCTACCCAATATAGAGCCAGATGCATAAAACTTTTCTAAGTATTCAACAGTCAGGTTAAAAAATCCTGGATTATTATTGCCATCTTTTGACATGACAGCAGTAGCCAAGACGACTGTGTTGTCACATTTAAGCATGACTGAACCATGCGCCTGATCAGCCAGATCAGAGAACACGGCCGTAATTGTCCGACCAGCGAGCTCGAGTGTGTATTCTTTTATTTTCATTATTTTTTGAGATCAAAAAACTTTAGTATTGTTCCTCCACTTACTATGGAACACTACTACCTGTCTTTTGACCTCGATTATTGCTAATAATTTTAGCCTAGCAGAAAATGGATGATTCTGGAAGTTTTTAATAAAAAGAAATTCCCTAACAAATTTGTTCGGGAATTTCTTTGTTATCTTCGTCCTTGGCCGAGCAAATATTTCCTTGGATTTTCTGATAGGTCCATGAAGTCATCTGCGACTTCTTTGAGTTTCATTGATGATGATTTACCGAATGAGACGACTTCGACTTGGATACCTGAATGAATCTGCAAGTATTCAACGAGCGGGATAAAGTCTCCGTCACCTGCGACGAGTATGATTGCGTCAAGCTTTGGTGCCATCGTGATCGCATCAACAGCGAGTCCGACGTCCCAGTCGCCTTTCTTGGCGCCGCCCATAAATATTTGGAGGTCTTTGGTCTTAGTTTCGATGCCCATTTTCGTCAAGGCTTCAAAAAATGCTTTCTCATCACCAGCTTCAGTGTTGATGACGTAGGCGATCGCTCGCACGAGCTGACGGCCCGCAACAGCATCTTTGACGATGGCTCCGAAGTTCACTCTCGCTTTATATAAATTGCGTGCGCTGTGGTAGAGATTTTGTGTATCGATAAATACAGCGACGCGTTGTTCTTTGTGTTTAATAATTGACATATAGTTCTTAGTATAAAAAATTGTTTACTTAATTAGTATTAAAATGTTTCGCTTGCAGTATATATTTTTCTCATTGCGGGGCGCAGTCTGTTAGGTCGCGCTTGTCCTCATTTCGAAAAATATATACTGCAAGCTCGTTGCTTGTCTGTAAGAGAATTTTTGTAACGAGGACTGTTTGAACCTTGTTACCACAAGGTGAGTTCCGCAGTAAAAAAATTTTCTTACAGACAAGTAGATTATTCTTCGATTTAGTATAACATCTGCCCGGACGATTGTTCAGTCGGACGAGGGAAAACCGCCCCGCACATGCGGGGCGGTTTTCAAGCATTACTCTTTGATTTTTTTGAGGGCTTTGGCGTAGCGAGTCTTGTCTTTCTTCTCGAGATATTTGAGGTGAGTTCGGCGATCAGAAACCATTTTGATAAGTCCACGCCTAGAATGGTTGTCTTTCTTGTGTTTCTTGAGGTGGGTCGCAAGTTCGCCGATTGAGGCTGAAAGCATGGCAATCTGGACTTCAGGAGAGCCGCTATCTGTAGCATGCGCCTGGTTTTCCTTGATGATTTTCTGTTTTTTCTTTGTCGTTAACATGGGGAAATAGTAGCATATTTAAAGGAAAAATGCAAGCCCCCATGCTATACTGACCATATGAGTGCCTCTATTGATACCTTAAAGCGTCAATTCCTCGAATATATGGAAATCGAGCGCGGTTCCAGCTTGAAAACCGTTGCCAACTACTCGCACTACCTCACTAAATTTTTTGCCTTTGCCAAAATCACCGACGTGAATGCCATAACAGATGATACGGTACGAGAATTTCGTCTGCACCTCAATCGCCAGTCTGGGTCGCGAACTCGCGGCCAGCGGAGCGGTACGATGAAGAAAAATACGCAGAACTATTACTTGATTGCCGTTAGGAGATTTCTCAAATACTTGATGAAGCGAGGCATTACGTCGCTTTCTCCTGAGCGGATCGAGCTTGCCAAAGTCGGCGTACGAGAACTTGATCTCATCGGTGGTGATGAACTGACACGACTCCTTGATGCACCTGCCAAAACTGATGTGCAAGGGCTTCGTGACCGAGCAATCCTTGCCCTTTTTTTCTCCACAGGATTACGTCTCTCTGAGCTCTGCTCACTCAATCGAGATTTGGATTTATCAAAAGATGAATTCTCTATTCGCGGTAAAGGTGAGAAAGTCCGTGTGGTATTTCTCTCAGACGAAGCTAAAGATGCAATTCGTGCGTATTTAAAATTACGGAAAGACATGGATGAACCACTCTTTACTCAGACATCCAAGAAAAAAAGTATGGACGGCAGTACTCGCCTATCCCCTCGCTCCATCGAGCGAATGGTGGCACACTATGCTATCAAAGCTGGTATATCAAAAAAGGTAACGCCCCACATCATCCGTCACTCATTTGCAACAGACTTGCTATCAAATGGCGCTGATATTAGAAGTGTGCAGATGATGCTCGGTCATGCCAACATCGCAACGACACAGGTCTATACGCATGTCACCGATCGACAATTGAAAGAAATACATAAAAAGTTTCATAGTAAGAAATAAAAAATACCCCCAAATTATTGGGGGCATTAAATAATTAACTCTGGATCAGATCATTTTTTTTTGCGGTAGTCCCGGGTTTTCCGGTGCGGGACATGCCGCGCAGTGTGGTTACAGTTTTTGTTTACTCCATGCATTACTACGTTGGTACGTAGGTTAGGTTGCCAAGACCACGGAGTTGGCGGCTTTAATTTTTGAGGTTTCTTCACCTGGCCCGGGTTATTCTACCGCGGAACAGCTGCAGTGCCGGAGTGGATTAAATGCGAATAATTTTTTTTGCAGGGTGCCTCAGCATACTGAGTAGCGGGGCCTGCGCGGCCGAGATTTGTGTTCCTCATAAGTAACAATTTTTGGTTACCAGTATCATATACCAAAGTAACAAATTTGTCAAGTGCCTACAAAATAGTCATGGATTTTAAGGTTAAATCACGTTTAACATTCTGTAGGTGCAAATGTTCGCCCAGGAAGTATTGATGAACTCAGTGTAACCGCATTCTTTGTTACTGGAGTTAATTCATCATTAATTTTTGTAGTAAATTCATCCCCATTGAAGAAAGGGTGAAACTCCTGTTTAAATATTTTGAACTTCTTTTTGCCTGGCATTAAATCAGTCATCGTAAATGATTCAGTTTGATTTTGCATAGAATTGTTATTTAAGAACGATGAAAAATGTCTAAAGACGAGTATACCTCTTTTAAATAAAATGAAAAGTGTTAACTGTGCATATATGCACTTCATCTAATGTATGTCATGCGCTATACTATAAAGTAATGGATTATTCTTCTGCGAAAAAATATTTTCAACGAGCGTATCGTACTGGCAGTGACTTCTGGACATTGATGCCATACAAACTTAAGGGTCGCGATTTGCTTCGCTACTTACCTGCCGGATCAATGCTTCTCGATGTTGGTTCGGGTCGTGGTAGATTTCCGCTTGAGTTAGCACGCTTGGGCTACAAAGTGATCGGTCTCGATTACGTGAAGAAAATAGTTACTGACAATAATGAAGAAGTGCGTGTGAACGACATGGCAAGCTCGCTTCGTTTTGTCGAAGGCAATGCGCTAGATATTCCCTTTACTGATGCGTCGTTTGATGGAGTGCTCGACTTTGGGCTCATGCAGCATTTCTATCCACCTGACCGCGTAACCTATGTTCGAGAAATCAATCGCGTACTCAAGCCTGGTGGCTATGCGCTCCTCGTGCTTCTCTCTCGCGAGACAACATCATATCTTACTTGGACTCCTAAGGCACACGCAGATGCTGAGTATGATTATGAAGATGTGCACTATCACTTTTTTACACCAGAAGAAATCATGGAACTCTTTGGTGAGGAATATGCCCTCATGAGTAAACGTATTGAATACATCGAAGGTCGCGAAAGCCTCGCCTACCTCGTCATGCTACTTCGGAAAAAATAAAAACCCGGAACGTCATTCCGGGTTTGTCATATGCTCATCTGAGAGGTCTCCACTTGTTGAATGGATTCCAGAATCACTGTGATTCTGTAGACACATCTCCGAGGATTGTTTCGACTCTACTTATCCTTACGGAATTTCAGTCGCTAACACTTCTCTCGGCTCCCTATGTATAATTCTTTGCTTTGGGAGTCTTATCGATCTTACTAACCTTATTAAATTTTATTACATTAAGTTTAGCATGTAATACACTATTTGTCAAGTTCCCTGAATTTGCTATACTGTTTTCATAATTTTTAATTATTAATTTTTACCAAATGCGAATTATTAGCTGGAACACCTTAGTATCAAAATTTACTACCGCATGCGCAGAAAATTTGTTACAGGGCGAGAAGTTATTACTATGAGTTTATATTTTATCTATACTTTGTTTATATAATTATGAGAATCATTTCATGGAACACCAATGGCATCAGAGGTACTCACAAAGCGGGACTTTTTCTGCCATTATTTACCAAATACAAGCCTGATATGGTTTGTATCCAAGAAACCAAAGCTGAGGCAGAACAATTGCCTGATGAAATTAGAAACATCCCTTCCTACCAAGCATTCTTCTCTCACTCTAAAGGTCGCAAAGGTTACAGCGGTGTCGGAACGTATACAAAAATAAAAACCACGAGCACCCATGTCGGATTTACGGTAAAAGATCTCGATGATGAAGGTCGGACGATGGTGACTTATTTTGATTCACCGGTTGGCGTTGTTGCGCTCATCAATTGCTACTTCCCCAACGGCGGCGGCGGGCCAGTACGGCTCGACTTCAAGCTCAAGTTCTACGATGAATTTCTGAAATTTATTGATCGACTTCGCAAAGACGGCAAGAAAATTATTTTCTGCGGTGACATTAACACTGCCCATGAAGAGATCGACCTAGCGCGACCTAAGGCTAATGAAGAAAATACAGGCTTCCTCCCTATCGAGCGTGCCTGGATCGATGAAGTAATAGCACATGGGTATGTCGATGTCTTCCGTCATAAATATCCAACCAAAGCTGATGCTTATACGTACTGGGACCAAAAGACTGCTGCTCGTGACCGCAATGTCGGCTGGAGGATAGATTACTTCTTTGTTTCCCCAGAACTCGTCAAAGATATCAAGGCTACGAGTATCCTTTCTGATTACTACGGTAGCGACCATTGTCCGATACTGCTTGACATATTTTAAGTGAGCGTTACACTTGCTATATTAGTTCTTAAGGTTAGTAAATTGCTGCCAGTTGGGGTTTGGTGTTTACCCCCAACTGGTTTTTTGTTGCCTCAGTCTATTTGACTATATATCATATTTATGATATAGTTTAAAAAATTCATTTTACATAAATGAGACAAAATGGAACTTCGAATAATTTCACTATACGAACTTAAAGATTTAACCGGCCCTTGTTTATGTGACATTCTCCTTGAATGTTTCAGAAAAAATAAAGCCAAAACTTTTTCCTTTCAAAAGAGTAAAGAAGAACTTGGATGGTTTCTATATAAAAGTTTACTCACAAATGATAAGTTAACATATCAACAGAAGAGGAATATTGATAATGAATATAGTATGTATCTGGGTATACAAGATGTATATATTTCTGAATTGCGAAACAAATGGCTCATAAACATACCTGAATACCAGGATGAACAAGTCGCACTTCGATTATCCAAAAGTTTCTTATAGTAGTCCGCGCACGTATGCAGCATTGCGTGAACTTTTCAAAAGAAGACCTGGATGGGTTAATGCATTTGAGATCGTTGCATTTGAGCGTGATCAGCCCTTAATAAAAGCATCATAACAAAACCCCGAAACAGCAATGTTTCGGGGTTTATTTGACAATAAAACTATATCATGCTATGATGTTTACTCGGCTGGATGAGCAGCCATTTTCTTTTGAATTTCATAAAAAACAAAAAAATCGTACATGAAAAAAATCTTTTCTCTTGTGTTGCTTCTTTCTGGAGCATTTTTTTGACTCAACCTGTGAAAGCGCAGGATTGTAATTTAAATGCCCCGGATCTCCAGATGAAATGGACACATTATATTGTCCAGCATCCAGTTGATTGGACAAATGAGGTACATGTTTGTCCCGGAGTTCAATTGGCTCTCCAGGTTAACATAGTGCCTGCACAGACATACCAAACCGATAATGTCGTTTGGTCAACTGGGGTGAACTCCCAATACCTGGAGCCGGTTATTGAAGAAGGTGCATATTTCTACACACTAACGAATCCTAATAACGGATGCGTTTACACTTCACAAACAGTGTTCGTGTATAAAGATGCATTCCCTGACGAACAGGAGGCCACTGTAAGTAATAATAGTAATCTACTTACAGTCGATAATGCATCGGCATTTGAAACAATCAGGTGGATGAGGAATGGATCTTTCTTAATGAAACCAGATGGAACAGTGATTACTGGGCCAACGTATAAGATGAAAAGAACAGGCACGTACTGGGCATTTGCAACAGAAGGAGGCTGTGATGTTTCATCTCAGCAGTTCTATTATCTAAATAATGGAGTGATGTTGCATTCAGTAGCAGAGCTTGATTTGTCCGAGGATGAATCAATTGTCATGATTGTCGATCGAATGGGTGTGCAAATGCGCACTGACGGTAGTAATCTGCAAAATGGTCAACTTTACTTCGTTATTATTCAAAGCAGTACAGGGATCGAAAAGGTTCCGATTCTAAAGGAATAACATTACTTTACCAAGCCAGCGCTCATTCGCTGGTTTTTTCTTTGCAATTTTTATAAAAAAGCATAAGGTTGAGTCAAATGATTCCCTATGCAACTACTCATGTTTTTTGTAATGCTTTTCATTGCTGGATACTGTATTGTGCAAATCGATGATATAAGTGTTCTGATTGCTGCGCTTTGTGTAACAGTGCCGGTGTATGTCGCAATCTTTTTGAGTCTAACTTCTAAAAAAGAATAAACCACTCTCGCGAGTGGTTTTCTTATTCCCCATTTTTAATAATTAAACCATTTAAACAATCCAACTTTGACTGCGGGAGTATTGCAGCCCAAGAACTTGTTCAAGAATTTATTAGTGAGTGATGATTTGATACCTGAAGTAAAGCCACCTGGATCGAGCACGTAGCTATGGAAGGTTTGTTGGAATTCACTGAGAGAATTTTTTAAAGTTTCATCAAACATAGCATTCACTGGGCCGTCGTAGTAGCCAAGTATAGTAAGCATTTGTTTGGTTTTGAAGATTTCAGGTGAAGTGTTGTTTCGAGTAGTCGAATTGTATTCAACAAATGCTGGACATGCATCAAGTGTTGGCATACAGGTGAGAATATTGATCTCGTTTTGTGTCACTGATCCAACATTGCCAAGTGGCAAGTTAACGCCCGGTAATGCTGGAATACGATCAGCATATGTTATTTGGAATCGTTTTACTGCAGCAATGTCGTTGACATCAAATATACCGTCGATGCTAAGTTTTTCACCTTCATGCTCATTCAAGAATTTTTCTAGTTTCATTACTTCATCTGGATTATTAGCTTTCTCAATATATATTGGCTCTTTTAGATATGGGCATGCAAGATTTGCTTGCATGGCTGGCGTATCAGTTGATTTGTTTTCGATCGGTACTAACGGGCTGCCACCAGAAACTGTCCCTCCTCCCCCGCCGCCGCTTGTTGTGCCGGTGGTCTGGTCAACGACTACTATTCCGTCTGTTGGGATGTGTGTGATGTTGCTGTAGGCTGGTGGGCATCCTTCAATCACGGTTGCTGTATAGATTTTCGGCAAAAGATCAGCTTCGATTTCTTCTGTGTGGCCCAGATCATGGCCAGTATTTGGAAACGATAAAAGAGTAGTCGGTATACCAAGACTACTCATTTTATTTTTTGTTGCAACAGCTTCCTCGTAGAATACTTTAGTATCTTCTTCTCCGTGGTACATAGCGGCTGGTGAATCATTGTGGTCGAGATAAGTATCTATTGTTCCATTGACGGCACCAGCAAGTGTCACTGCCATACAGCTCCATGAAGGTTCATCTTTGTGTGTTGTGTTTGATTTGGGATCATCGAACATATCAGCATCTTGGTTGTTGCCCATGACGGATGCTTGGATTGCAGTAATCGCGCCAGCAGAACTGCCCATCAAAATTATTTTGTTTGGGTCAATACCAAGCATGGTGCTGTTCTCTCGAGTCCATCGAACCGCCGCCTGCATATCCGAGAGTGCAATATTCTGGAGTTGGATAGTAAATTCACCTGGTACTTCTGTTGCACCTCGATAATCGATGCTCGCACAAACATAGCCGCGTACAGCAAATCTGTTTTTGCACCATTCTTGAATAGAGTTATTTGTTCGCTCACCTCCACCCCCATGGGCAAAAATGATTATTGGGCGAAGTGCGTCCGTGTCATTGATCGGTGCGAATACATCGATGAGGAGGTCGGCGGTGCCGTTCTCTATCGCTTTGGGCACATCAGGTGCATAGGTATAGGTTGTCATGCCAACGACTGATTCAGGGAAAATAAAGTTACAGTACCGTAACCCAGAAGCATTGGGGTTAGTGCAGGGCTCCGTATCTTTTGCTGTAGTGCTACCTGCGCCACGTGAACCTTGTGGTAGGAGTGTGTGGATATTAGTGTAGGCATCTTTGATAACTTGAAGTACGTGAGCTGATGAAGACGTAGAGCTACTTCCCTTAGTTTTTGCGATTGTTTGGCTTGGTAGTGCTATAGATATGAGGCACAGTATGACGATTAGGCTATGGAAGGTAGGATATTTTTTCATGCGCAAATACTACAGTAAATTTGGGGTTTTGTCACGTTCGGTAGTGTTTTGACAAAAGAATATTACTCATCTAAGCTTTGAGGTAAATACATGTCCTATGTCAAAAATCAAAGAACCAATTGTTGATCCAAGAATTTTACGAATGGACTTGCCATCCGATAGTGAAACAGTGAAAGTAAATTATGGTGAACATGGTGGAAACTATGAAGTATTTGTTCGAAAATCTGAGAAGAAACCTTTTGTCCACGTCGGTTCCCTCCATGCATCAGATGCGATGATGGCTTTGCTTTTAGCAAAAGAAGTCTATGGGCGCAGGCAAGTTATTTCTGAGTCGAATATTTGCATTGTCGAAACTGTGAATATGTATGGATGGAAATACGATGTGGTTGAATCTAGATTGCCGGCAGTAGAAACACAGCATCCATGTGAACCGTATCAAGTTTTTGCACAAAAGAAACGTGGTGAGCAGCATGAAGCAGTAGGTACTATTGAAGCAAGTAGCCCAGAAGAAGCTCTCGTTACTGCTAATGCATCATTTGGATTACCAAAGTTTATTCATGTGTGGGTTGCAAAAGTTTTTGCTACGCATACTTTCACTACTGAAGTACGTGAAGGACTTTTTGTTGATTCGAAAGATGAAAACAGTAACAAACACTACCGGGAAGCCGGTTCCTATGCACTAAATGTTCAGAGAAAACTAAATACATTGAAAGAAGAAAATAAGACAAAACCAAAAACCGACCCATAGTGGATCGGTTTTTTCTATACTCCATGTTTTTTATGCAATTCCCCAACCTCTTTTTCTTCAAGCTCGTCTTTCTTTTCTTTGCCTCGCTCCCCTAACGCTTTGAGTTCACTGTCGCCTAACATATTTAGTGATTTTACAAGTTCAGATAGATGCTCTTTGGTATTTTTTGTTGGATCATCGAGTACTTCTTCGAGTAGTGCATGGAGTATCCAGCCCATGCGTGGTCCAGGTGTAATACCGAGTTCATTCTTTAATACAACACCGTCGATTGCAAGTGCGCCGACTGATATCGGATCACGGAGTACTTCCTCGATCATAGCGTGGTACTTGCGCAATCTAAATGGCGCTTCTTTTTTTGCCATCCCTACCCTATCGCACTCACGTACATTCATAAGTGTCCAAATATTTTCTTTGCCAACCTTTGCTACAACTCTCCGTACGGCTGAAAGTGTAATTGTTTCTGTATCGGAGAAGAACATATGCTGTCGAACCAGGGTCACCACGAGTTCAGTTGTTTTCTTAGGAAATTTTAAACGCTCCATGATTTTCGCTGCCATACGAGCACCGATAACTTCATGGCCGTAGAATGTATAGGCTTTCTTCACCCCTGGACGCCTCGAGCGAGGTTTACCTATATCGTGGAATAATGCTGCTAGTCTTATTTCTAACGGCCAGTTTTTATCTGCTGCATGCTTAAGTGCCATGAGGAGATGTTCATAGACATCATAACGATGTGCTCCGCCCTGGATACAGCCAATACCCTCTTTGAGTTCAGGAATAATGTGCCCCAGTAGTCCAAATTTCTCAAGCATCATTATGCCGACTGCTGGTTCATCAGAAGCAATGATTTTTATAAACTCATCTCGTATTCGCTCAGTCGAGATTTGACTAATAGATGGTGCGTGTACTAAAAGCGCATTAGCCACTTCATTACTAATAACGAAAGGCTTATGTTCAGATGTTTTAAGTGTTACAGCAAAACGTACTGCTCGTAACATTCGAAGAGCATCTTCATTGAATCGTTCGCCTGCGTCCCCTACAGTTTGTATGCGTCCTTCATATATGTCCTTGATACCGTCAAATAAGTCAACAACTCCCCCCTTGTCCTTTAGGCTATATGCCAGAGCATTTATTGTAAAATCACGTCTTTTCAAATCATCTTCGATTTTGTCACTAAAAAGGACAGTGTCTGGATGTCTTTTATCACTATACTCAGACTCAATACGGTATGGCGTTACTTCTATTTGTCTCAAAGACATGTCAGTCTCATCTTCGAATATCACCGCTACAGTGCCATACGTATTTTCATACACTGTTTTTTCAAATAACCCTATGATGTCTCCAGGAGCGGCATTCGTTGTAACATCCCAATCTTTGGGTTGTTTACCAAGCATAAGATCACGAACTGATCCTCCGACTATATATGCCTCAAAGTTTGCTCCCTGTAGCTTCCCAAGCACGTCTAAAACTCTCTGAGGAAGAGAAGCACTAGTAATCTTATTTTGTACGGTTGGGCTCATTGCCTGTTATATTATGTGCACCCGGAGGGATTCGAACCCCCAACATCTGCTTCGAAGGCAGGTATGATATCCATTTCACTACGGGTGCTTTATTTCTAATGGCAAAATTATACCTAAAAAATTGAAAAAAGTAAAATAATGCTTATAAAGTATTGTTAAAATTGCGTTTCTCTAGGAAAAATAATATAATGCAACTGTTTTATTGCGGGTATGGTTTAGTGGTAGAACACGTCCTTGCCAAGGATGAGACGGGAGTTCGATTCTCCCTACCCGCACCACTAAGGGTAAGCAAGCAAACTGCTTTGCTTGCGTGGGAGATCGAAAGGCTTTTCAATCCTCAATATAATTATACTTGAGGTGAAAAGCACCCGGTTATGTAGTAACCGATTCTCCCTACCCGCACCGAGTAAGTGCAAGTAAGCAAACTTTCCCGCTTACAATACTATAAATTATAAGTCCCACTGTTTAGTGTCCTTTTAATTCTATAAATATCCTTAATTATCAACAAAATGTGGATAACTGTGTGTATATAGTGTATAAAGGACAGCTTAAATTTATAGCCAATAAATCTTATTTTTTGACTATAATGTCAGAATATCCTTATATATAAACGTTTTATTAAAGACATTTCTATAACACACAATGTATGTCTTATAAATACCAATGAAATTCAAATATGTTTCACGTGAAACATATTTCATAAGTTACACATGAAACTTATCAATATTTTGAACATTATGTTACACGTGTAACAAATTATATGAAAATACAAGCAGAGTACATTGGCTACTCAAAAGTAAAATATATACTTGAATACGAAGACTGTGATGATTTTTCTATATTGCCATATGAAAAATGTACTCAGGTATATACGGTTTGTTTTAATGAAGACAAAATAATCATTGGATACGGCGGTCATAAAAATACATGGGGACTCATAGGGGGTACAATTGAGCCTGGTGAAACTTTTGAACAAACTTTAATTAGGGAAGTACAAGAAGAATCAAACCATAAACTACTAAAAATGTTACCCATAGGCTATCAAAAGGTGACGGACACAAGAGATAATTCCATTGTTTATCAATTGCGATATGTTTCATGTGGAACACCATACGGGCCTTTTATTTCAGATCCAGCGGGTACTATAACGCAAATAGCATGTATTGAACCATGTGACTATAAGAAATATTTTGATTGGGGCAAAATTGGAGAGCGAATCATGCAACGAGCTGTAGAATTAAAAGATCAGCTTTAAATCTGTTAGTGTGACAGATATCTAAGTATGCCAAAAGTATTTACATCAAAAAGCCAAAAAATTGGAGAACTAGGTGAAGATATAGCTTGTAAGTATCTTACTAAGCACGAGTATACTATTTCGGAGCGAAACTATACAAAAAAATGGGGTGAAATAGATATTGTAGCTCAAAAAGGCCAAAAAATTTACTTTGTTGAGGTAAAATCTCAGAATCAAGTGGGTGTTACACATGAAACTATTCGTCCAGAAGAAAATATGCATCCCAAGAAATTACAGAGGCTCTCTCGAACGATTCAGACGTATGTCCTTGAGAAAACGAGTGGGGAAGTTGATTGGCAATTTGATCTTATTGTTGTCCTTTTGAATGAAAACAAAAAGACAGCCCATGTACGTCGCATAGAAAATATTATTTTGTAAATTTGACAAAATATAAATTTTCTTATATAAAGATAAAAACTTTTGTATGTTCTACACTTTGCTTCTTTTTATGGCAGCATTACAAAATGTGCCAATTCAGATTCCATTAGATGCAGCAAGACCAGTGGCAATTCTTGACAGTGTGCAATTGAAGCGGTTGCACAAGGGACGTTTTGATGACACAAAAGTAAATCGTTTAGATGGAAACCTGTACGTACGGTTTCAAGATAAAAATATTTATTTTTTCGACAAGGATAATCTTAATGCAACTCTTTCCAAAGAAGGGAAGTTACTGCAGGTGCTTATATGGAAAGATACTGTTTTATACAGCTATGTGTATTTGGATTCGTTGAGTGAGATTGGTGTAATGATGACCTATACAAAAGATAAGGAATTTATATCAGGGGGAGAAATTCCTGCAAACGAATCTTTGAGGGTTGTGTATCCAATTATTAAGGTCAGATTTGATTCAATAAAAATATTTACTTCAGGTTCAAAAAAATGATACAGCACAAGGAAAGGCGACCATAAGTCGCTTTTTTATTTTTTCTATTATTGTAAATAACATTGTATTTGAAGGGGAATATGCTAGGATAGGGAAGTTCAGTTTTTAATTCGTAATTCTTAATTTTAATTGATTTCGGGGTGTGGTCCGCCAGTGGTCGGGTAAATGTAACGGCTAATCACGACTACGCTTGCGCTCCGCTGGACTGTGATTTCTACAGTTTCTTTGAAACTAAGAAATCGGGAGCATTCCTGTTTTGGGGATACAATTCTTTTCATACCAATAAGATTTTTGAGATATGAGTCGGGGTGTGGTGTAACGGCTAACATTCCTGTTTTGGGAACAGGCGACTCAGGGTTCGAATCCCTGCACCCCGACCCATATCTTAAATTGGTATGAAAAGAATTGTATCCGGAGATTTGGGAAATCTCCGTGGCATTTTATAAAAATGAGGCGACTCAGGGTTCGAACCACTCCCGACAAAAGCAAAGCTTGTGTGGAAACGATAATTTTAAATTTCCAAATAACTATATGGATGAGCAAAAAAATGTGCCTATGCCAATACAAGTTTCTAAGCTACAAGGATTTATTGACTTCATCCGGGAGCAGGGAGTTGTTGGTCTTGCGATCGGTTTTATTTTAGGTGGCGCAGTATCAAAAATTGTTGGGTCTTTGGTAGATAATGTTATCAATCCGATCGTCGGGATTATTCTCGGTAAAGTTGATCTTGCTGAACGCATGATTACTATTGGACAGGCAAGCATTAAATGGGGAGCATTCGTCTCGTCAATTATTGATTTTGTCGTTATTGCTGCAGTCGTTTATTTTGGATTTAAGATGCTTGGACTCGAAAAACTAGATAGGAAGAAAGAATAATTTGCCTTCGTAGTTCAATGGATAGAACGCAAGTTTCCGGAACTTGTAATATAGGTTCGATTCCTGTCGAAGGCACACAAAGAGTTTTGTGTGCGCCAGGAATCGAATGGAGTTTCGTTATCGAGTTTACGAGATCGAAACTCACCTGCGGCAGTTGCCGAGATTCCTGTCGAAGGCACAGATGCATTTTCTATGATTTTTTGCTATTGTGTGAGCATTCACTGCGGGATTAGTTAAATGGTATAACTCTAGTTTTCCAAACTAGTGTCGGGAGTTCGATTCTCCCATCCCGCACAAACTTGCTATATCTGGCAATTACTCGAACTCCTTTAATAATACGCCTTATTTATCAACAAGAACTGAATTTTGATTACTAGTATTTAGTTCGATTCCACGATGGTTTAATAATCTTAAATTATGAAATGCTATTTATGTTTAAAAGAAATAATGAATGAAAAAGTATCGAGGGATCACGTACCAGCGCGAAATATTTTTCCTGAACCAAAGCCATCAAACTTAATGACACTTCCAACCCACTTAATATGTAACCAAGAGTATTCAGATGATGAGGAAATATTTAGGACTGATATTGTTTCAATAGCAGATATTGAAAATAATCCAAGCGCTAAAAATGTCTGGGAAAAAGTAAAAAGAAGTCATGATAAAAATCCAAATAAACAAATAGAAATGTTTTCAAGGATTGAGTTTATTAATATAAAAGACCACAGAATTCCTCAGCTGAAATTATCAGAAGAAAGAACAAAGAGAGTTATTACTAAAATAGCAAAAGGACTATATAATAAGCGCACAGGAAATTTTATAGATAATTTATATGAAATAAAGATACATTTCCAACCAGTAGAATTTATACCTGATTTATTAAAAAAGCTCAATATAAAGGAACTTTCACTGATACTTTTTCCTATGCAGGCGCCGTCTCAAAAAGTGGGTCAATTTGGTGGATGGTTTTCTATAAACGAATTGCTGCTATTGTTAGTTTCTGGAATGAAGAGATGGAAAAGGAAACTCAATCAGTCTAAGCTTGTGAAAATAATAATCTATTATAAAATTTGATATACTGGGTCTACTATGCCAATGATAAATGTCGAATATGATAGTAATCTGGTTCCTGAACCGGATATTCAGTCCCTATCGGAAGCTATAAGGGATATTGTATCTAATGTTACAGGAATTGAAGATGTCTTTACATATGCGAATTCTGCAAGGATCAAAATTAAGATTGCTCCAATTGAAATTTTTGTCCGCATGACAGATAAGAAAATAAAAGACGAAGACGCTTTAGTGAATGACATCAAATTAAAGCTAAAGGAATGGAAAGTAGCAAGTAATTTCCAATATCCTATTAATCTCACTTTAATACCTATGAATTGGAAGGTAGAAATAGGCATTTAATGTAAAGTAGGAATATGTATATAAGCATCATATTTTTTCTGAAACACGGTTCGAACATCCTGCACGGTGGTTGCACAAAGTTACCACTTATGGCAAGTACTCGAACTCACTTATAAAATAGCCTTATTTATCAAAAATAAATCACCAAGTAAATAAGATTCTTAGTTCGATTCCATAAGGGAATGTTTTGCTTGGTGTAACAAATAGTTAAATGCAATCAGACAAGCAAAAAGGAAAATTTCTATCAAAACTCCAGATTGTTTCTATGGAACAAAGAATTAAGGGGGCTTTAGAATATCATTTCTTTAGATATCAGACTTTAGAAAAAGAGGGGCATCCTGTTGATTTGGCAGGCAATTTTAAGTCAGACAATGAACGGTCTGAAGCCGCCAGAAATGAAATTAAGTATGAATTAGCGGCATATCTTAATCAGTTAGGAGCTTTTTACCATTTCATTTGCTCTCAAGATGTTACACAACCCGTAGACCCTGATTTAAAAGAAACTTGGTATGATTTACATAAAAATGGGGTACTCCATTTTATGGACAATAAGTGGTCTGGACACCGTTCTGTAGATTGTCCCAAGAAAGAAGATAGTGATTCAGTCCACACACAAATAATGTTTTTTGATGTTGGTGCAACTACTTGGAATGGCGAGCACTTTATGGTAAACATTCACGAGAAGTCCCTAGATCTTTGTGACCTGCATCCGAAAATTAAGAAATTTATAAACTGGGCTTTTAAGGAAATTAATAAAAAAGCCTGAGAATAGAAGGAATGATTGTATCTACAATCTTCATCTACAAGAAAACCAAATTTATTTACTACCGATGAAGTACTTATTAATAATTCTATTGATTGCGGCTGGATTTTGGATTTTTCACAAAAAAGACGTTTGGGAAGGATTTTATTATCCAAATGGTTGTTTAAGTTGTGCTGAAAACTATATCTATAGTCCAAAATTTGAAACAAAAGAGGAATGTTTTGATTGGGCAGATTCCATAAAAATTTCTAGAAATAATCCCGACGATTTATTCGAATGTGGCTTAAACTGTAAATATAAAGATGGATTTAATGTTTGTGAGGAAACTGTAGATTAGGAATGTGGATGTATTCATTATTTCTTGTTAGAAACACGGTTCGAACATCCTGCACGGTGGTGCACATAAAACACTTGACCTGGATGTAAAGCATTCAGGTTTTAGTGTTTTACTGCGGATGGAGAATCGAAAGACGGAGGCCGCGAAGCCGTCCGAAGGACGTGGCCGAGTCGGGGTCGAGAAATTTTTATGCAATAAAAAATATTCGTGACCGATTCTCCTCCGCCAAAGGTCGGACAAGCATCCCGCACAAAATAAAAATTCCCTCGAAAGGGAATTTTTTACATGATTTTTCCTAAGAAATTAGAATGATGATTTTTGATAAATTGTTTCCGAATATAATAACGTCGGGCTTTTCTTCGAAAACAATTAATAATTGTAGGTTCTTTTCCATGCTAAGTAATTATTTCTCATACTATACCACATCAATTAATTTTAAGCAAATAAAATCCCGAACAAAGTCGGGATAATAAAATTTTTCTTTATAAACATACAGCACGATATTGTATCTTGTCGATGTTCACTTCCGGTTGAACTCCATGATCAATATTTAAATAATAGGTAACCATTGACTGAATTTGAGCCAGGGTCTTGTCACTTTTCTTGCCGTTTTCTTCAATACTGATGCCATTAGTCGTGCCGGTACTACAGTCTACTTTAACTGTATATATACGTTCGCATTCACTAAAATAAAAAATTGATGTTCCGGCATCACCAGAATCAGTATTCATTATGAGTCCGTGGCTCTCAACAAAATTAACGAATCTTTCCCCGCAGTCCTGATTCGTCGTTCTGAAACTTACAAACGACGGGGTGCATGTAGGGAAGAACTCCCTCTCTTTTGCTGTTGCATTTGTTTGTGCGTATGTTTGTGTTGTCAAAATGAAGGTACTCATGAGTACCAAGAGTAGTAGTTTCATAGTGCAGTTTTTCTCCACTATACTCGCTTGTATGAGATTTGCAATAGTTTGCAGGCAAAGAAAAAATCCGGGGATAGGACCGGATTTTTTCTTATATATTTTTTTCTCGAGAAAAAAATTATTTGTCCTTCGAGATACTCAGGATAAATAATCCTAGTTTTTTTCAAAGGAATTATTTAACTGCGTCCTTAAATGCTTTTGCTGCGCGGAATTTTGGAACTTTGACTGCAGCAACTTTGACTTGCTCACCAGTCTTTGGATTTCTAGCCATGCGCGCTGCGCGCTGTTTGACTGAGAAGATGCCGAGGCCAGCGATAGATACCTCATCTCCCTTTTTCAAGGTTGAAATGATCGCATCAATCAAGCCATCAACAATTTCTTCAGCGGCAACTTTGGTGCCGCCAATCTTTCCATGAACCCATTCTACGAGTGCTTGTTTATTCATAGCAATAGAAATGTGTGTGGAACTAAGTGATAATATAACGACCCGTCATCTGGTTGCGTTGTACGAAACCATCAAACGCTTGCCTATAAGTATATCGCCCTTTGTTTACAATGCAAGGTAGGATTAAATTTGACAAATCTTATTTTCCGTTTTGCCACGCAATGTTAAAAAGCGAGGTAAGTAAGCCTGCAATTTTACTATTTTTTACAATCGCTGTGTGGAGTCCTTTGTCCCATACAGTAAATGCTACTGTATCACCGAAAATTGATGTCTGAACGTCCGGATTGTACATTTCTTTGGAAATCGATCGTACTTCGCGAGATTTGCCGAGAGCATCTTGCTTCTCAAATTCTGCAAATGGAGATTCTGGTAATAGAAGCCGAACTTTGATCTTCTTTTTCTCGCGTTTTTCTCGAAATGTTTTGAGTTTCTCCCTTGCAATAGTAAATTTCTCTGCTTCACCGCCAAAACGAAGAATTTCCGCATGACCGCCTTCAAGCGAGCGATAAAATGTCTCGACGAAACCATCTTCACCTGCAAGTTCTTCGATCTCGATAGGCTCCTCACCGCGAGAGATCGTGAAAAGTGCTTGTAGCTCTGGTAGTGTCCGCTCAAGAATGCTTTTGCGTTCATTGATACTGGTCTCATCATAGCTGATGATCTGACGCAGGCGCAAAGGCGAATCAATATAGAAAAATCTTCGCTTACCTTGCTTCTGAACAAGGACAGCGCCTTTTTCAACTAGCTCTTCGATAGAAAGATGGACGCTTGACCGAGGCAAATGCACTAGCTGTGCAACATCTTGTATGGAAAGTGGCTCTGCACCTGAAAGTGCAACAATGATTTCTACTTGCGTTCGATCGAATCCAGCTTTGCGTAAAGAAGCTTTCAATTCCTGTGGTATTTGTTTCATAAAATGACAAATATTTCTGACAAAAATTAATAATATCTATAAATAATCAATACTAACAATATACTATCACAATACATATACCAAATATAGTTGACAAAATAGAATCAAACTGGTATGTTATGTCCAGATTATTCAATACCAAATATTTCAAAGAGAGATTACTGGAAGTATGTTGAAGCTTGCTTCTGGTAACCTCTCTTTGAAAAGGCTGTTTAAGGGATAAGTCGTGGACATCGCCACTATACGAGGGCCGCCATGAAGGTAACTTCATAGGTCATACTCACTAACGGAACTTGGCACGGGCTCCGCGAGGACCGCATCTGCTTGCCTGCGAAATCAGGATATCCTTACAAAACAGTTTGATCGTACCCGCCACGCCTTTAGCGAAAGCTTGCGCACCTGGCGGGTCTATTTAAATCCTTGTTCTTTATATAGCCAGTAAGTTCTGCTGAAAGAAGAGTAGATGGTTCACGACATTGCCATGATGAAATAATTCATTGGGAACCATCGAACGTAGCGTGTGAGTATATGCACACTATGGAGTCCTCTTCGCTGATGTCATATGGAGGAAATATTCTTTCCTCCGCTTTATCAGACCTTTGAGCAATGATTCGAAGTTCTGTAGAGATTTGTTCTTTCAAATAATTTTCATTGTAACGTTTGTACTTCGCCTGAAGTATTTCTGAAATTCAAGCGCTCCATGCGTCATCTACACGAAAAAACAAACAAAACTAAAACGTTACAACATGAAAAAAGGTAATGCAGTGCTTATCACAAGAATCGGAGATTCTTGGGGACCAGATCATCCAATCGAAATCGGCCGTGAATTTATGTGTCGACTTCGCTATGATTTGGAACTCGGGGATAGTTGTTATGCAAAAGGAATCAGTCCTTCGCATGGCATCGAAACCACCACTATCCTCAGTATCATTGTGATAGGTAGAGTTGTAATCTTTAAAACTTACAATTCGGTTTATATGGTTCAGCCATTATACCGAACATATCGTTTTAAAGGTTAAAAATCTGGGAAGCTCTGCTTCCCATCTTTATCAGAATCGTGATCAAGTATCGTGATTCTGTAGAGAAATTGTTCTTTATAAAGATGTGATTAGTTACCTTAGTTTCTCATGGTGATTAAGGTAACTAATCACATTCAAATTATGAAAAAAATTAAGGAATCAATTAATAATACGATTGATAACAATATCTGGATATTCGCTGTCATTGTTGTAGGTATCTGCGGGATTAGTCACTTGTTAGTAACCTATACCGCGTTGGGTGAAGTATTCAGAGCGATGAAGCCGTAGGTAGCGTGTATGATTTCTTGAAGGTCTAACATGCCTTTCGCCGCAAGCGATAAAAGTGGTTCTAGCAGTTTCACCAACCTCTCATAGATCCCTCTTTTCGAAAGAATAAGGATCGCAAACCGGGGAAGGGAGTTCAGGCTAGTCTCCAAGTGGCGATAGAGTGCAAGATCTCTGTCAAAGCGGAATCCATCGGCTGATGGAGTAATCTCGGTCGCACCGAGTAGGAGAAAACGCATCGGAATGACGTTGCGAGTAACTCTATAGCTTTTGGGCAACAAATGTTGCCCTGATTTTTGAGAACTTAATTACGATTGAGTTTTCAAAATGAAATTGTTCTTTGTAAACGTTCGAAAAGAATATAGTTGGCATTATTGCGCATATAGTGCTCAGTATATTCTTTTCGAACTATGGAAAACACAAACACATTTCCTGTATATTGGATTACTCTTGCACATACGCATGCCACAAATGGCCTCGCAGCCTTTGCTCGCACAAAACGCGTGAGTGCTTTGATTCATGCTATTGAAAATATTGCTTCTGATTTAACTAAGGCAAAAGTTTTGCCGCGTCAAATCAGTTATGATACGAGCTCAGTAATTGAGGTGCTTACGGACTATAAAAAACGGTTCGTTGAACATTCTCCAGAAACGAAGAACTGGGATTCATGGCGTCTCGTGTCGCATAAAAATGCATTAAAGAGTTTACAGAATAGACTGGAATGGGCGATGATCGGACTTGTGCGGGCACTAAAGTATCAAGCACTTGAGCACAAAATTTATGTCCGAGATTGGAGAGGTGATCGCACATTATATATCGCGAATGACTACTGCTACTTTCAAGTTACCGGCTCTTGCCAGAACCAAGGCTGTGAGACTTGCCGTAAAAGGCTTCGCGAAATGAAATATGCACTCAATCAGGCTGATATTACTTTTAGTTATGCATGGGAACTTTCCAAGAACGTGACTTTCTTCAAGATCGAATTGCCGTCGAAAGACATTCGATCGATTGATGAAGTGAAAAGTGCGCTTGCGAAAGCCGGAGTGTATATCCATACATAGGATTGGGGCGACGAATTCGGTCGCCCATGTTATTTAGCTCGGTACAAACGTAGTGAGCTAATCGCATGTGTTCTATCGATCACAAAAATCACGACGGGGAGACCGATGAAGCCCCAGGATTGTTTGCGCAGGCAATCTGAATCATTGGCTTGGGCGTGTGTAGATGAAATGAATTGCGGATGCTGGGGTGAAACAGTATCGGATCATGTGTAATCTATGTATTCCAATGGAGCTCAGTTTACCCAAGTGAGGTGAATTGAGTATCGTATGCGGTGGTGGTACGGACGCGTCGTACTCCTTGACGGGAGGAGATGTTTCTTTTGAAACATTGAGATGTGCATCATCGAGGCAACATGCTTCCAGAAATACATCAAGGTGCTTTGCCAGTGTCTTGATGTGTAGAAAAGCCAATCTGTCTACGGATGGATTGGCTCTTTATCAGAATCGTGATCAACGATCGTGATTCTGTAGAGATAAAGTTCTTTTCATAAAAAAACAAATATGGGCAACCAAGTTGAAAAAATTATTATTGTGCAAAGGCATCAAGAAAATTTGAACAGTATACGGGAAATGGTGGCGGAAAATCTGCCATCCTGTCTGAGTATTATGACGTTTTTTACTTCGCCAGAAGATGCACTTCGTGCGGCAGCTGGGAGCAACAAGAAAACAATTGTTATTTCCGGGAACGTCTTCGAGGAGACCAATCTCGATGGCGATTGGTTCGCTCGAGAATTTAAAGCGAATATGAGTGATGTAAAAGTGTATTGTTACTCAGTTTGCCCAAGTGGTGGTGAACATTGGGACGGATTGATTGTAAAGGAACAAGGTACATGCGCTACCGGCGATCATGCCAGTTTGATTGAATTCTTGCGTGCAGGATTGAAATAATGGTGCATAATATTTTTTCACTAAACCAAATGAACTTATGATTGTAAGCATTACCGAAGAAAAAAAGCGTAAGCTCTATGCTACTGCCAACAAACTTTTAGCACGCAATAATTTTGCATTTGACGGCACGCCGAGAGAGAAAATGAAGAGAGGACAGAGACATTTTGAAAAAAGGATTATTATGACGCCGATGGGTAACGGAAGCAGGTAGCTTCCAGGACATGGACAACAAACGTTGTCCAGATTTTTGAGAACATAAAGTGATTTGTGTTTTCAAAATGAAACCCGCCAAAGGCGGATAAGTTGTTCATTTAAAAAATATAATTATAGCAAACCATAAGAAGAAGTCATCATTTACGGTTACCTTTGATAAAGTCAAAGAAATCAAACATATGTCACGAACTATTTTTATGGGAGTCGATACGAAACAAAAGCCATTCAAGGATAAAAGTAAATACTACAGGAAGGAAAAACATAGCAAAGCTTTTGCCTAATAAGAAGCATATAAATCCGACCTACATACAGGCGGATTTTATTTTGACATCGTATACATTATATGGTAATTTAAGAAATCGGGAATTTATTATGTAAGATGGTACGTTTCCTGTTTTTATCAGAATCTGAAGCATGGACTTGAGGTTCCGTAGAAATATTCAGTTCATTTTAAAAAAAAACAATAATGCCTAACACACTAGCACACATTTTCAGAAATTTACAAACATCAAATGATGATGTTCTTACAAAACTTAATGCCATGTTTACAGGTATTAATCAAATGACAGGTGATGAACTCGTGCCGGCATATCAGGCAGCGAAAGTATATGAAGAAAATTTGTTACCCAATGATCAATTCAAAAAACTGGCAGGGAGTTTAGTGGAAGCAATTAAACAACGGATGCGAAATGTTGCTCGTGCTCAATTTACAATTGTTGATAATAAGAATTTCAAAATTATTTTTGCTGAAGTTACTGGCGATGAATCATTTCGTGCATTGAAACGTTGAAATAAAAGAGATGTGTAAATAAAATCCGTCCAAGAGTTACTCTGGACGGATTTTCTTATACTAAAAAATTCAACTATCTTGCGTATTCGATTACACGTGTCTCCCGTATGAGGGTGACTTTGATTTCACCTGGATACTTGAGTTCGGATTCGATTTTCTTGGCAACATCACGGGCGAGGTCTTTGGCTTCGACGTCAGTGATTTTCTCAGGGGTGACGAATATTCTGATCTCACGACCAGCAGAAAGTGCGTAGGATTTCTCGACTGAAGGGAATTGGTTGACGAGTGCTTCGAGTTCGGCGAGACGCTTGAGATAATTCTCGACACTATCACGTCGTGCACCAGGACGTCCGCCTGAGATATAGTCCGCAGTCTGAACAATGACAGCTTCGATCGTCTCATGAGGACAGTCATCATGGTGACTTTTCATAGCGACGATGATGCGTGGATCAGCACCAAATTTCTGAAGGATGCGGATACCGATATCGATATGTGTGCCTTGGACTTCATGGTCGAGCGCTTTGCCGATGTCGTGGACGAGTGCGCCAGCTTTGGCAATAGCGACGTCAGCTCCGAGTTCTTCTGCGAGCATGCCAGCAATATGGGTCATTTCGATCGAATGTTGCAAGACGTTCTGTCCGTAGCTCGTGCGGAAGTAGAGGCGACCCAAGATGGCGATAATACGTGGATCAAAGTTAAAGATGCCACATTCATAGACGGCTTGCTCACCTTTTTCTTTGATGATTTTGTTGATATCATCTTTGGCCTTATCAACCATTTCTTCGATTTTGGCTGGTTGGATACGGCCATCGAGAATCAAATTCTCAAGTGCAAGTCGGGCGATCTGACGTCGTACAGGGTCAAATGATGAAATAACGATCGTGCCAGGTGTATCGTCGACGATGAGTTCAACACCCGCTGCTCGTTCGAAAGCTCTGATGTTACGGCCTTCTTTACCAATGATTTTGCCTTTGATTTCATCTGAAGGAATCGCAACGTTAGTCGTCATGAGTTCAGCTGCTGTCGAAGATGCGAGACGTTGGATAGAGGTCGCGAGTATGTCTTTGGCACGGTTCTCAAGTTTTTCGGCGTTCGAGTTTTCAAGCTTCTGCATACGAATAAGAAAGTCCTCTTCGTATTCATTCTCAACACTTCGCACAAGTTCGCTCTTGGCATCTTCACGAGAAAGTCCTGCGACACGTTCGAGGGCTTTAGCTTTCTCACCTTCAAGCTCGACAGCTTTCTCTTTGATCTTCTTGATGTCCTCGATCTTGAGTTTGATGTTTTCGACTTCCTTGTCGATCTCGACTTGTCGCGCATCGAGCAGTTCTTCTTTCTTGATGAGACGCTTCTCTGTGTCTTTGAATTCTACTTCTTTCTTCCTCTCTTCATTTTTAAGCTCCTCGTCGCGATCTTCTGCTTTTTTCTTGGCTTCGTCCAAGATTCTCTGGGCTTCTTCTTTGGCATCAATCATGGTCTTCTTGATCTCAAGCTCCATCGAACCTTTCTGTCCGAGAGATATGATGAGTCGTAGATAGTAGCCAATACCGACACCGGCAAGTGCTGCTATAGCCAAAAAGGCTAGTAAGTGCAAATTCATATATTTTCAGATTTCCTTATGCCAAAAGCACCGCGTGTGCGGAATGTCGAGAGTAAGATGCAAGTTCTAAATATTGTGTAACCATAGTGTGAACAAACATCGGAGCGTGAGAAAGCGGAATTTTTGGAAATCAGGAAATAACTATTTAATAAAAATCGATACTTTCATAGTAGCAAATCTTCATGAGGATGTCACGAATGCTTAACCGTCAGTAGTGTTACTTGTCTGACTTAGGTTTGGTGATGATTTCGTCTACGATGCCGTACTTGAGTGCTTCTTCGGCGCTCATGAAGAAATCACGTTCGACATCTTTTTCGATTTGTGCAAGTTTCTGACCAGTATTTTTTGCCATGATTTGATTGAGCTGATGCCGTGATTTGATGATGTGCTTAGCAGAGATCTCAATATCGGTTGCTTGGCCTTCAGCGCCGCCGCTCGGCTGGTGAATCATGATCTCAGAGTTAGGAAGTGCGAAGCGTTTGCCTTTGGCACCACCAGAAAGGAGAAATGCTCCCATTGATGCAGCCATGCCAACACAAATCGTTGAAATATCAGGTTTGACGAAATTCATCGTGTCATAGATTGCAAGACCTGAAGAAATCACACCACCAGGAGAGTTGATATAGAGACTAATATCACGCTTGGGATCTTCATTGGCGAGGAAGATGAGTTGCGCGATGACGATGTTTGCAACATGATCATCAATGACGCCGCCTAAGAAAATAATGCGCTCGCGAAGCAGTCTGGAGTAAATATCGTAGGCTCGTTCGCCGAATTGTGATTTTTCAATAACAGTAGGAATCAACATGGTTAAATTAATTATTTAGTAATTGGTCATATAAAACGTCGTACTATATCGTCTCGCCCCGTACGAAGTTTTGTGTGCGTCTGAGATGAAGCTTTCGTTCTGGGGTAACTGTTGGGATTAACATATAGGTAAAAGGTAAGGTTAAACTTGATTAGTAACAGATTAAGTATAGCAAAATAGGGCATTCTGAGGGACTTGACAGAATAGGGTATAGTATGCTATGATATAGGCACAAATTGTTCCCGTTTAATTTCATAAAAACAAAAAAAACATAAAGATGAAGAAAATCTTTTCCTTTTTGCCACTGGCAACCCTTACTTTATTTGTCATTTCAATGACCTCTTGCTGGGACGGTGATCGTCAGGCAAAGAGGGAAATGCTTTTCGAAAACCAACCGGATGCAGCTTTTGTAGATAATTACATTGCGACAATTAAATTTTCTTCCCCGATTGCTGTGGATCCTTTGACTGTCCGGGTCCAAGACGCTGCAGGCAAAACAATTTTTGTCCGCTGCATTGACAAGGCTAAGCTTACTGATATCCTAAATCTTGCATTAGATGGCAAGATTCATGGTTTTGAAGTCTGGGGAAGAGTTCGACCTACGTCATACCATACGAAGTATTTAGGCAAAAAAATATTTGTATGGGAAGTTGTAGGAGAGGTATGGACCACAGAAGATAAAGATTATCACATGGTTGCCGACTCGGTTAGAGGATACAATTTGAGGGATATTGAAAAAAACTCTCGCGAAAAATCCAAAGTCCGGATAATACAGGCGCCGTTACCGAGCAGGGTTACAAAACCTTGTGATGGATCCAATGTGGAATTTAGTTCTACATTCCCTGATGGAACGAAAATTGAATTTAAGTCGGTACAGGGAGTCGTGCAGCAAACCAAAGCACTTCCCAGTATGCCAACTGTTCCAAAGTCAGATTCAATCCCGCGGCCTGGTGCGACAGTGCCCGTGCCGCAATGATGTTTCGCCTATGCGAAGCAAAACACCCTCAATTATAGAGGGTGTTTTTTATTACATAAAGTAATCAGTGGCAAGTATTTTACTTCTGTTCTTCAAGAAACTTAAACACCCCAAACAAAATAACGGTTAATAAATAACCTATTTCGTACGGGGCGAGAAGTGATCGATGTTACTTATTCAACTTAGCAATTTCAGAGGTTTATTTGAGCCCTTCTAGGAAACTAAACACTTTTTCATTCCTAAGAATATTCTCAACATAGAGCTCTGCTTGGAGCGGATCAGCATCTTTGTACATATCCATAAGTTTCTTTACTTCGGTATCAATGTTTTCTTTTGGTACGGTAATATTTTCGACTTGGGCGATTTTGTTGAGTGTAAGCTCAAGTATTGCTCGGCGCTCGGCATCTTTTCTCCATTCCTCACGAAGAGATTCCTTGGTCTTCTTTACGTGCTTCAAGTAGTCGTCCATATTGAGTCCCATATTTGAAATGTCGCTCTCCATGCGGTGGAACATTTTATTGAGTTCAGCTTCAATTAAAATTTCAGGTACATCGACTTTGACACCATCGATGATTTTCTCAACTGCTGCAATGCGTTTCTTCTCTTCTTCTTTATTCTTTTTCTCGAGTAGGATATTTTCTCGAATTTTTTCCTTGAGCTCATCAGCTGTTTTAAAATTACCAACAGCTTGGGCGAAAGTATCATCAAACGGCGGCAATGCTTCCTCCGTTAATTCTGGATGATTGTGCTCATGCGATTCGCTAGTGTCGTCTTTGTGAAGTTCTTGATGGGCGCGCATTTTCCTGAATTCAAGTATTGCATCGTCGACTTCCTTCTCGGTTACTTCTGCCTTCACTTCTTTGCTAAAAGCCTCCGTAGCTATCTTTTTATAGTCGGGTAAGGTGAGCTCAGGCAGTACGGCGGTGCGGATTTTGAAACCGAGGGGATTATCTTTGGCAAGCTTGGTAATCATGATTTCAGGCCGGCCGATAGCGTCGATCTTCTCACTCTCCAGGATTTCTGGATAGTGTTTTGCCATGGCAAGTTCTGCCATTTCCTCAAGGATCGGCATGTCGCCGATTTGTTTGCGGAATACATCAACAGGGACTTTGCCTTTACGAAAGCCAGGCATTTCGAAATTTGCGAGCAAATGCTCGATAGCTTTGGTTTCGAATGTCTTGAATTCTGCTTCAGGTATTTCACCTTCGATCTCAATTCTGCTTTTTTCTAGTTTAGTGATTTTTGGTTGCATGGATTCGAGTGTACTTGGGAGAAGTGTTTTTGTCAAAAAGTGTTGAAATGTATAAGATACAGAGCAATTGACAATAATGATTTATTGTGATAATATGTCTTCAAACCTAAAAATAAAAAAAATGGAAAATGAATTTCTCAAAGTAAGGGTAAAACTGATTAAAGCAATTGGTGAAAAAAGATTTGATAATATTATGGACAGTATGAATGAGTGGAAAGAAGCAATAAAATTACTTGTACTTTCTGCGGAAGAAAAAGAAAATGGCAGTGGAGAAAAAATTGAGAATTTACTAAGGGAAATTTCCAACAGTTCTTTCCTTCACACTTCTGCAGTGAACGGTAAGCCAGAGAAATTAATAAAAGCTCTGGAGGAATTAAGGGATAAAATTAGTTTTGCATAATGTTTCTATGAAGAATTTACAAAAAAGCGCTCAGATTTTTTCTGGACGCTTTTTCTTTTGCAAAATTTATTTTTTTATTCCTCTAACTTCGGAGCGTAGTCACTCTCGTAACGAGCAGCACATTCATCGATAATCTTTTTTGCTTCGGCTGCGTCAAAGAATCCCAAGACTTTACATGTGCCGGGTTTCTTGAGGTCTTTGTAGTGCTCGAAATAATATTCAGTCTCCTTTTTCCAGTGTTCGCCGAGTTGATCGAGAGAGGTGAGGTGATCCATGCGCTTGTCATCTGAGAGTACAGTGATCACTTTATCATCACGCTCGCCCGCGTCTTCAAATTTCATAATACCAATAACACGAGCTTCAACGAGTGAGCCAGGCACTAATGCTTCGGTGACGTCAACAACGATCATATCGAGAAGGTCGCCATCTTGGTCCCAGGTCTTAGGAATCGCACCATAGGCAACAGGGTACGCGAGCGATGAGTAGCCGACGCGATCGAGCTTGAGATGGCCGGTTTCAGTGATGAGCTCGTATTTATTGATCGAACCAGAATTTATTTCGATAATTGCATTCACAGTATTGTCGTCTTTGTTTACATAGGGATCGAGCACATGCTGGAGATTGAGCATGTATTTTGATGGTTTGTGGTTTATGTTGGCCATGAGTTAAATAAGTATTAATTAATAATTACGAAAGATGAATTAAAATTCAGGAGATAGTATTTACTCGCGACAGTATCTTCTTTGCAGTGAGGACGAGTGCGACTTATTGACTGCGCCCCGCAACAAAAAGAGATATTGTTGCGAGTACTTTATTATTCGCTTTTTTGTTCCTCTGGTTCTTCAGCGATAGCTACAGTAGGTTCACCAGAAACATCTTCATTTACTTCTGCGGGAACATCTTTAGTTGCACTTTTCTTTTTAGTTTTAGGTTTCGTGTCAGCATTTTCATCAGCAGATTTTTCTTTGGTGAGGTCTCCGAGTGATACATAGCCTTCATCGTCGCCATCGACTTTCTCTGAAACATCTTCACCCTTGATACCTTTGATATCGATGCGCCAACCAGTGAGTTTTGCTGCGAGTCGGACATTTTGTCCGCCTTTGCCGATAGCAAGACTGAGCTGATCATCTGCGACTTCAATGAGGGCTTTGTGTTCGTTTTCTTCCATATCAATATCGAGGACCTTGGCAGGCGAGAGTGCGCTTGCAACAAACGTAGAAATATTTTCTGACCAAGGAATAATATCGATCTTCTCACCAGCGAGCTCATTCATAACGGTCGTCACACGAACACCGCGCTGGCCCACACATGAGCCGACTGGATCAACATGATCATCGGTCGACATAACTGCCATTTTACTTCGGGAGCCTGCTTCACGAGCGATCGCTTTGATAACAACAACACCTGATGCGATTTCTGGTGCTTCGAGTTCAAAAAGTTTCTCTAAGAATTTTGGATGGGTACGTGAAAGTTTGAGTGTGATACCTCGAGGAGTTTCTTCGACGAGGTAGAGGTAGGCACGAATACGCTCACCACGGCGATATGATTCGCCAGGGATTTGTTCTTCGAATGGCAATATGCCTGTTGCTCGATTGAAATCAATATACACAATACCTCGCTCTATCTTTTGGACGACGCCGTTGATGATTTCGCCTTCCTTTGTGCCGTATTCATCCATGATTGAACTTCGTTCAGCTTCTCTGATGCGTTGGATGATGACTTGCTTGGCAGTTTGTGCGGCAATACGACCAAAGTCTTCTTTGGTTTCAAGTGGGAATATGATTTCTTCATCGAGTTCGATACCTTTTTTTATCTTGCGTGCGTCATCGATAAAGATATGATGTTCTTCGTTGTAACGCACACGCTCGTCGCCCTCTTCTGGCTTGTCTTCTTCATCGAGTATTTCAGGTGATACGACTCGTACAGTCGTGTCATCGACAACTTTTTTGACTTGGTAGAATTCGGTTGTGCCAACTTCGAGATCAAATTTAGCACGGATAATTTGGCCGCGTTTGCCGTATTCTTTCTTGTAGGCAGCTGCGAGAGATTGCTCGATGGCATCTATGATTTTCTCTTTTGGAATCTTGCGCTCTTCTTCGAGCTGTTCAAGCGCTGATTTTAGTACTTTGAGGTCTAACATATTATTGTATTGTTATTAATTTTTAAGAAAAAAAGTCCGCTTCCGCGAACTTCTCTTACATCACTACTATAGCATTTTCAGAGAAATGTGCAACTATTTTTTGTTGTTTTCTATAGTAGAAATACCGCCTTCGACAGCTATGGCTACTTGCTTGGCTTTATGATATGTCGAACGAGTTTGATCGCTTGCATTTGCTGTTGCCGCGTCACCAACTTGTAGTAATACCCCCATTATTTTTTTGCGAGTTTCAGCTTTTTGCTCTGTTGTTTTCTTGGGCTTTTTATCATCTAGCGAAGTATCTATGTTTGCAAAGCTTTGGGTTGTGGCCACAGTCATAAGCAAGGCTGGAATAAGCATTTTCATTTTAGTAGCTGCTTTAGCGGCCAAACGCCCAATGTAGTTCTCTTTGGATTCTGCCTGGGAAGCAAATGATTGTTCTGGTGATTTCATATGTGGTGAGTATAGCATTTAGGAAATAAAAAAGCCCCTGATAGCATTTGCTAACAGAGGCTTACTAAAATGAAAAAACAAACCCAACTCACTCTATCTTCTCGAAGCGGGCTACACTTCGTGCGTCCTTCGAAACTATAACTATCGTGTATATGCCTGTTGGCAAATCACCGATATCGAGCCTTACCTTAGAGCCAATTCCCACACTCGGTACAACAACTTGCTGTCCCAGTATATTGACGATCTTGATTTCGTCTATATGGGTGACTACATCAACAGTAATTATATCGGTCGCAGGATTTGGGTATAGCTTTAGGGCCTGCACATTACGTATCTCATCTACAGCAGTAATTGTAAACTCTGCTGTATCAAAGACATAAATGTCTACAAGGCCATTCCCGTTTATTGAGCCAATCATTGCATAGTACTTTTCCATGAAGGGTACTCCAACATCCTTGTATCCGATGCAACCATCGTCGTCGTAGGCTTTAAAAGTGCCATTAATTCCGATGTAATTTAGATTGCATGTTTCGACATCAATATCGTTAATACGATCAATGACGCCAGTAATTAGCATTATACCTTTCCAGACATCAGTACTCAGCGCCCAGTGGCAGTCAATGAATGATTCAGATCCTACAGTGAGAATTCCCGTGCTTACGGTGAGATTTTCATCCATGAATTCGCCAACCAATATTGGTTGGTTAGATACGTTTGTGCGCACCTTAACCTTTCCTGGCTGGTATTGGGTCGGCAATGTGATTTCCTCCCATATGTGACCCTCAACGCTGTACCTTTTCAGCTTTTCTTCGGGGAAGAAGATATTTTCTTCACCTTCCACAGTGTACAAGAAGCCATCTATTACCATACCGGACTGCGTATTTAGAGTGGCCTGATTCCCAACGGGAATTACATTTCCCTCCAAATCGATTTCTACGATATGGTACACACTGTCTCCGTCAAAAGTTTTAAAATCACCAATGACGTACATTTTTTCCGGTGTTACGATTAGATCGTTTACTGGACCGTCTAAGATATATGGTGACGTCCAATGTTTTGTGGTGCCACTCATTTTTGCAAAATATTTGCAAGTGGAATTAATAAAATTTCCACCTACCCACCATGCATTGTTGAAGTAGGCACACACTTTTTTTTGATCGCTTGATAAATCGACACCTTCTAATCCTGTGGTTGGAATAATTTGCTGCTGGTTTGCTGTCCAAAGAACTGCACCTGGTGTACCGCCAAACAAAAGAAGGGTATCTTTGTTTGCTGTGATTGATGAAGGAGCATTATTTGGCTCCCCTAATGCAAGGGGAAATTTCTGCGAAAATAATGTTTGTGCTGAAGCATTGATTGCTCCAACAAGAAGTATGAGCAATAAGGCTATATTTTTCATCTGATTTATTTTTTAAATGAAGAATCGATGTTTTGTACATTAAATCATATATTTTGTCAAATGTAAAGGGCTTTATCCACAGGTAAGTAGGTACCCAATTTGAGGCCTTTTTATAAGGCTGTGGTATACTTTAGGTCAATATAACTTATTTCCTATGGATCCAATACAAGCTCAATCATCACCAGTAGCTGATTCTCATAAACGCAAGCTTTTATGGCTTGGATTGGTTGTTTTACTTATACTAATAGGTGGGTATGCATACTATACGAAGCATAAAAAACCAGTTCTTGATCCATCTTCAGTTGAAGCGCGACTAGAAGAACTCAATCGATTAGGAGAAACTTCCTCAAAAGAGCCAGTTACTCCAGAACAGCAAACACAAGAATTAGATAATTTAGCAAAATCATCTTCGGGGACTACAGTGACAACAGAAGACCAGATGAATGCTCTCAATAGTTTAGGTGGTCAATAAATAATATGAGACATTTTATTTTTGGTGCATATCTACTTATAGCATTGCTCGCCGTGAGTACTTTTCTCTATGCATCGAAAGCATTTGCTGGCTCGGGTGACAATGTCACTGGCTGGGCATGGGGTGAAGCGCAAATGCCAGACGGTAGTGCGGGGGGAATGGGCTGGCTTTCATTTAATTGTACCAATGCTAGCTCTGGAGGTTGTTCACATCTAGATGATGCAATGCAAAATATCTCCACAAAATATGGTGTAAATGTCGACATGACGACAGGTTATATGACTGGTTATGCGTGGAGTGATAACTATGGCTGGGTACAGTTTGATGCTGGCTGTCCTTCTGGAACTAGTGGAGAATGTAATGCGAGACTTAATTTTACAACAAATAAATTAGTTGGTTTTGCTAGGGTCTTGATCGGTAATGGTCAGACAGATTGGGACGGATGGATAAGTTTAAATGCTGTGAATGATCAAGACCCAAGTTCAGTTGGGTCACAACCCTCTGCATTTGCGTACGGTATTTCATATGATCCAGCAACAGGGGCTCTCACGGGATTTGCTTGGGGTGGAGAAATGATAGGTTGGGTCAAATTTATTAATGTTGTTACTGCGGCACAATCAACTGATGGACTCGCCCTTATACCAACAGCAACCCCCGCTACTAATCTACAAGGACTTCCAAAAGTAATTACTATCCCAACAGGAAATAAGGTATATCTCAATTGGTGGTCACCAAATGGTACCGTCTTTGATCATTGTGAAGCAATATCTACACAGGTAGTGCCCGCATGGACCACCCTTGATTTTTCAGCTGGCTCTGCTAATTTGCCACCTCCGCCACCGGCTAATCCTACAATATTCAAATCAATTTCCGACATACTTGTTCCTACAAGTGGGACAAAATACACACTCTCTTGTTATAAAACTCCATCAGCTACCAAGGCAACTACTGCCACAGCAACGGTAAACACTTCACCGACAATTACACCTACTTTGTCCCTTCATATTAATGGATCGACAGCAACAAGTGGTACGGCTTTCCCGCCAACATACTTGATTGATCTTGGATTTGATTCTTCTAATCCTGACTACAATCCAACTACGAGTTGTGTTGGTATAGGCGGTAGTACTGATTGGAATACGAATCTAGGCACATTAACTTCAGCAAATAATTATGCGATAAGTAAAATAGGCGTTAGTGTGCCAACAAATCCGACAAATTTCCAAGTTAGATGTCTGGCAAATAATGGCACATGGATAACCTCGAATATTGTCACCGTTTCAAAATTTACGGCAACTTGCCAAGACCCAACTGCAACAAACTACGGAGGATCATTGCCGTGTACGTATGGACAAAACCCAACTACAGGTGGAGGTGGGGGTATTGTGCCGATATATAATGAGCCGAGAAATTATTAAGCATTGTTTACTTACCATTAATTTAGTATTCTACATATTATGAAACAAGAAAAAAATAATATATTGCAAAGTGCAAAAGTGATATTACTCGGACTCATCATTGCAGTCGGGGTTAGCTATGTGTCTGCATTCGTCGGTCCGACAGCAGATGCGCCTGGCAATAATGTGAAAGCACCACTTAATTCAAGTGAGACAAATCAGGCAAAAGATATTGGTTCATGTACGACTGGTAGCTGTGGTGGTATTGCAGTCGGAACATTTAATGCGTATCGGGACTCTTCTTTTTCAGGTACAAACGTATATTTTGGTCTATCTGACCCTACTTCTCATGTTGGACCTGATCTCTTTCTCAAAAAATATAGTATTGAAGGCAGTACGGCCACAGATCCTCTTTGCGTACAGCGTTCTACTGGTAAAGTTGTGACATGTACTGGGTCAGCTCCAACAGTAACATTGACAGCTACACCTACTTCAGTTACGAGTGGAGGCACCTCAACAATCTCAGTCAATTACACAGGAAGCAATTCCTCAAGCTGTCAAAAAAGTTCAACACCATCTAGCGCATGGAGTGGAACAGGTATAGCTTCTCAATCAATTAGTAACATCACAGCAACAACGACGTTTAATATTAGCTGTGATAGCGGATCGGTAACGGATAGTGTTGTGGTTACGGTAGGCAGTGTACCTCTTCCTGTGATTACACTTACATCAGCGCTTGATCAAAGTGATGCATACGATGCATTAACAAAGACAATCAGTACGTCAGGTATTACCGCAATCAGTTCTGTTTCAACAACAGACACAGTAGCCAATGATAGGAAGGTTTGGATGGCGCTTGCAACTACCAATGCGACTTCTTGCACATACACTTCAAGTCCTTCATTTTCAACCTGGAACAGTGGATCAGCAACATCATTTAATGCAACAAGTTATGATTTGCCAAACTGGGGAACAAATTCATTTACGATTACATGTTTGAATTCTGCTGGTCAGTCAGCAACAAAAACAGTCTCATTCATTGTTAAAGGTAAAATGACTTATGATGCAAACGGGTCATGGACAACGCCTGCAAATATTACTCAAATATTCTTTGAACTTTGGGGTGCTGGAGCTGGCGGAGCTGGTGGTGGTGGTGGAGCAAGTAATGGCACACAAAGTAATGCTGAAGCTGGAGCTGGTGGTGGTGGTGGTGAAAGTGGTCAATATAATGCCAGTTTGGTTACTAGTGCATCTGGAGCGTATACGCTAACAATCGGCTCAGGAGGCACAGGAGGTAATAATGGTAACGGAGGTGATCCAGGTACAGCAGGAAGCGTAGGAAGTGCAGGTGGTAATACAACAATTGCAGGTAGTGGGTTATCTTCACTTGATACTATCGCAGAAGGCGGAGCTGGTGGTGGCGGAGGACAAGGTGGAGATCACAACAATGGTGCTTCTACTGGTGGCTACGCTGGAGGGTCACTTACCTCACCAGGTGTTGGAGATAATCGAGTTAACGGACAAAGCGGTATAGATGGTCACCCTCAAAATATTAGTGGTTGTGGCATAGACAATGATAATGGCATAGGCGGATCTGGCGGAAATCCATCTGATCCAAATGCTAGTGCTGGAACCAAAGGTGTGGGTGGATCAGGTGGATCTGGTGGTCAACCAGGACCAGGTTGTGGCGGCGGTGGTGCTGATGGTACTGATGGAGCAAATGCTGCGGGCGGACGGGCAATCATCTACTGGCCATCAATGTAAAAGTAAAATAAGTAAAAAATAAAAACTCCGAAAGGGGTTTTTATTTTTTACCCACACAATTTGCGTCATATTGTCTGTTATACTTGGTATAAGAATGCAAATCAAAGAAGAACAATTAAAAACTTTTATTGCAGAGGCAGGATTAGTTTCAAAAACAGATTTAACTGCAGCAATAAAAGAAGCCAAAGAGAAAGAGCAATCAATCGGCGACATACTCTTGTCCGCTGGTAAGATTACCGACTCTGATCTTAAACGTATGCAAGCCTACATATTGGGCATACCGTTTATTTCACTGCTTGGGGAAAAAATCCCATTTGAAATACTTTCGCTTATTCCTGAACCTATTGCTCGCAATCATAATATTATCGCGTATCGCAAGCGCGCTGATGAACTCGAAGTCGCAATGCTCGATATTGAAGACCTATCGGTGATTGACTTCATTAAGAAAAAAGTTGAACTTAAGATTTCTCCACGTTTGACTGATACTGAGTCTCTCAAACACGCACTCTCACAGTATAAGAAAAGTCTCAAGGCGGATTTTGATGACATCATCAAAAAAGAATCTGTCTCACTTAAGATGATCGCCGAAGAAAATGGTGAGGCAGGACTTTCAGGTAAAGAACTCAAAGCTATGGCTGATGATCTACCAGTCGTTAAGATTGTCGATACACTTATATCCCATGCAATTCTCCAAAATACATCTGATATCCATATTGAGCCTGAGGAAAATGAATTGCTTGTTCGCTACCGTATCGATGGCATACTCCATGATGCGATGGTACTACCAAAAGATGCAGCAGCTGGTATTACAGCGCGTATTAAAGTACTTTCGAATTTAAAGCTTGATGAGAAACGATTGCCGCAGGATGGGCGCTTCAAAATCACGACTGAAGCCGGGGATCAGGTATCGTTTCGTGTCTCAACATTGCCTACATATTATGGCGAGAAAACAGTTATCAGAATTTTGAAGGAAAATGCCAAAGGTTTTACCTTGGAAGGTTTGGGCTTCCACGGCGAAGCGATGGAGCGCATTCATGAAGGCATGAAGCAAAAAACAGGGATGATTTTAGCGACCGGACCGACTGGATCAGGTAAGACCACAACACTCTATACTGTGCTTGATATTTTAAACACTCCAGATGTTAATATTTCAACAGTTGAAGATCCAATTGAATATCAAATGCAGCGAATCAATCAAACGCAGGTAAAATCAGAAATTGGACTCACGTTTGCTAATGGACTTCGCACGCTCTTGCGACAAGACCCAGATATTATTATGGTCGGTGAGATTCGTGATACCGAAACTGCATCGCTTGCAATTAACGCCGCACTGACCGGTCACTTGGTGCTCTCAACGATCCACACCAATTCTGCAGCAGGTGCTATTCCCCGAATGATAGACATGGGTGCGGAGTCATTTTTGATTGTCTCGACAGTGAAAACTATTATTGGCCAACGCCTTGTGAGAAAATTAACCAATACGAAAGAAAAATATTTTTTGAATCCGACTGAAATAGCTGCGCTAGCTAAAATCATAGATTTGGATCGGATGCTTACCATGATTAAGACTGAGAATATTGTGCCACAAGATGCGACCTGGGAGACGATACCGTTCTATAAAGCTATACCTTCTGAAGAATCTGAATCAGGTTATAGTGGCCGACTTGGTATTCATGAAGTGCTAAAAGTGACGACAAGTATTAAGGAACTCATACTAAAAGGTGCCTCAGAAGATGTTATTTCAGAACAAGCCAAGAAAGAAGGTATGATGACGATGCTTGAAGATGGTTTATATATGGCAGTGTCTGGATTAACCACAACAGAGGAAGTGCTACGAGTCGTGTCTGAATAGGCAAAAAATATACTATGCAATTTTCATACAAAGCAAAAAATAAAGAGGGGGTGCAGACTGACGGTGTTCTTGAGGCATCAGACAAATTTGCCGCAGCCAAAGCGTTACGTGCGCAAGGACTCATACCGGTCATGCTTACACTTACAAAAGTAAAGGCATTAGGTGGACTTTCCTTTCTGAGTGGATTATTTGGCGGCGTTAAACTTCACGAAAAAATAATTTTTACCAGAAATCTAAGCGGTATGCTTTCGGCTGGGCTGTCACTGTATCGGGCTTTATCAGTCTTGGAGAAGCAGACAATAAATGAGAAATTTAAGAAAATATTAAATATGCTTATCAAGGACATTGACCGGGGTGGCACACTGTCTGAAGGTATGGGGAAATTTCCAAAAGTATTCTCTACGCTGTTTGTCTCTATGGTACGTGCTGGAGAGGAATCTGGAAGTATGCCACAGACATTGACCGAAGTTGGTGGCACACTTGAGAAGACCTATGCGCTCAATAAGAAAATAAAGGGCGCGCTCATGTATCCGTCTATTATCTTGATTGCGATTGTACTCATTGGTATTTTGATGATGATATTTGTCGTACCAACACTCACGAATACATTTAAAGACTTAGATGTAGAATTACCGAAAAGTACACAGCTAGTTATATTTATTAGTGATTCGCTCTCACAGAGCCCTGTTATTACATTCCTTGTTCTCTTCACTTTTGCAGGGGGATTGTTTGGAATTTCAAGAATAAAAGGTCTTAAAAAATACACTGATTTTATTGTTATTCGTATACCAGTTATCGGTGGCATTGTGCAAGAAGTAAATGCTGCCCGTACAGCTCGAACACTATCCTCACTTTTGAACGCAGGTGTTGATATGACTAAAGCATTAACAATTACTGAAGAAGTGGTTCAGAACATGTATTACAAAGCTGTTATTACCAAGGCGATTGCGTCAGTACAAAAAGGTATCACACTCTCCTCAATATTTAAGGAAGCAGATCGGCTCTATCCAATCATGGTTGGAGAAATGATGGAAGTTGGAGAAGAAACTGGCAAATTATCAAGCATGCTTATGGATATCGCCACCTTCTACGAAGGTGAGGTTGATACAAAAACAAAAGATCTATCAACTATTATTGAGCCGATTCTAATGATTTTCATTGGTGGTGCTGTCGGATTTTTTGCGATATCAATGATTTCACCGATGTATTCCTTAATGGATAGTGTTTCATAATATGCAACGATATAAAACAAACAGATATCGTGGTATGACACTAATTGAGACGCTTGTTGCGATAGGATTTTTCATGGTTGTGTCTGTCGCATTGTATGAAGTGTATGTAAAAATTATAAAGACTACGACGATTTTAAATGCACGTGTTGTTGCAGCGTCTCTAGCAAATGAAGAATTTGAAATTTTACGTAATATGCCATATGCAAGTGTCGGAACTCAAGGTGGCATTCCATCAGGTTCTGTCCCACATATCCAGACATTAACACGTGATGGTATTTCATTTGATGTGACAACAACAATTCGAAATATTGACGAAGCATTCGATGGCACCATCGGAGGCACACCCAATGATCTTTCTCCAGCTGATAATAAGCTAGTAACGATTGAGATTACTTGTGCAGTGTGTGAAAATTTTGTTCCACTCATGTATACAACCCACATCGCGCCAAAAGATTTGGAGACAGCTTCAACGAATGGGGCACTCATTATCAATGTTTTTGATGCAAATGGAGTAGCGCTGCCTGATGCCACAATCACCATTGATAATCCAACCCTCGTTCCAGCTGTCCATATAAGCGATGTTAGTGGTGTGGATGGCACGCTTACTATTGTTGATGCACCGCCAGCAGTCGGTTCGTACCATATTGTCGTAACGAAAGACGGCTATTCTACAGACCAGTCATATCCGCCGAATGCAGTCGATAATCCAAATCCTACAACCCCCGATGCAACAGTTGTTGTGCAGCAAATTAGTCAGGTAAGCTTTAGTATTGATAAAACGAGCACGCTAACGACTACGACAACGAGCGATACGTGCGTTGCAAAGCCTGGGGTAACGTATGAACTTTCAGGATCAAAAATAATTGGGACAACGCCTGATGTGTTGAAATATACATCTACAGAAACTACTGACAGTTCTGGGGTAAAGACTATCACAGGCCTTGAATGGGACACCTATACGATTGCACTCGCCGACTCAACCTATGATCTTATTGGTACTAATCCATTGCTGTCGCTCGGCCTCTTGCCTGATTCACTGCAAAACATGCAGCTCATTGTCGCACCAAAGAACCCAAATCGATTACTTGTTGTTGTCAGGGATCAATCAACCGGGTTGCCTATTACAGATGCTCATGTTGAAGTGGCAACTGAAGATTTGTCATATGATGTCATTCAAAGAACTGGTGAAGGATTTTTGACGCAGACTGATTGGTCGGGTGGTAGTGGACAGGAAGATTTTATTGATCCGACTCTTTACTATAGTTCAGACGGTAATATCGATACGACGAGTCCAACGGGTGAATTAAAATTGCGAAATGTATTTGGTACCTACGTAACGAGTGGATATCTAACCTCCTCAACATTCGATACGAATGGAGAAAATAATTTCCATCAGATTTATTGGTCACCTACATCACAACCCGCACAAACTGGCAGTGATAGCATTAAGTTTCAAGTGGCTACCAACAATGATAATACAACTTGGGATTTTAGAGGTCTTGATGGTACAGACGCTACCTACTATACTACCGAGGATAATGCATTGAGTGCACTTCTCAATGGTAATCGATATTTTCGTTATCGAGTGTTTCTCGCCACAGCTGATACAGCTGTCACGCCGTCAATATCGGATATTTCATTTACGTTTACAACCTCATGTACCCCACCTGGGCAAGTTTCATTCAGTGGACTTTCGCCCGGAGAGTATACGGTGTCTGTTATCAAAGCTGGATACCAGACGTATTCTGGATCAGTAACTATTAATTCAAATTGGCAGAAACTTGAAGTTGCTATAACGCCATAATTTTATGTCAAAAGGATTTACACTTATTGAATTGCTTGTAACCCTTGCTGTCATCGGTATTGTGGTTACGATCGTGGGAAGATTTAGTGGTGATACATTTTATTTTTCAAATATCTTTTCACATTCACTCAATACTTCTGATCAAGCGCGCCGTATTCTAAGGCCGATGGCGGATGAAATCAGATCAATATCGCCATCATCAGCTGGGGCATATCCAATTGAGCAAGCTGCATCAAATGCATTTATTTTTTTCTCTGATATAGATAATGATGGACTCAAGGAACGTGTGCGATACTATGTAAGTGGTACACTACTGAAGAAAGGTGTCACTAAACCAACAGGTAATAATTTTACATATGATCCTAGCTCGGAAGTTATTATTGATGTTGTTGAGGGTGTCCAAAACGGTGCGAGTCCAGTTTTTGAATATTATGATACTAACTATGATGGCACAACGAACCCATTAGTGCAGCCAGTTATCATTTCAACTATACGGCTAGTGAAGGTCACCTTTATTATTGATGAAGATGTCAATCGAATGCCGGGTCCGATGACAGTAATGACTCAAGTCTCAATGAGAAATCTTAAAGATAATTTATGAGAATAAAAGGATTTATACTTCTTAATACTATTGTTTTCTCAGCAATCGCGATTACGCTTGTTGTGGCATTTGTTGGCTGGGCAGGTGCTAGTTTAAAATCAGCAGCAAATCTGGTGAAGCGTGAGCAAGCTTTTGCAATTGCAGAAGCGGGTATTGATTATTATCGATGGCATTTAGCGCATGCAACGAATGACTATCAGGATGGTACAGGTCAGCCCGGTCCGTACGTTCACGCATTTAATGATAAAGATGGCAATCAAATCGGAACTTTTACACTTACGATTACACCGCCGCCTATTGGCTCGACACTTGTGATTATTGAGTCAAAAGGTACGCTTATCTCTGATCCAAATATATCGCGCACAGTTGTTACACACCTCGCCATACCTTCCTGGGCACGGTTTGCACTCGTGACTAATGCTGATACGCGCTTTATTGAAGGTGCTGAATTTTTTGGTCCAGTACATTCAAATGGGGGGATACGATTTGATGCTTTGGCACATAACCTAGTGACCAGCGGCAAAGCATCGTATATTGATACGAGTCATCCTGGAACTACTCAAGAATTTGGTGTTCATACTCATGTAAAACCTCCTCCACAAAATGGTATTTCCGGGGGTAACTATGTAGCCGCTGAGGCCCCACCATCTGTTATGGAAAATCGACCTGATGTTTTTATTGCCGGCAGACAATTTCCAGTACCGCAAGTAGATTTTGTAGGTATTACTAGCAATTTAGCAGCATTTAAGACAGATGCACAAACAAGTGGGTATTATTTTGCCGCATCTGGTGCTCTGGGATACCACATTGTTCTAAAAACCGACGATACATTTGATATATATAGGGTAAACAGCTTAGCTCCAGTCCCACGCAATTCATGTAAAAATATATCGAACCAAAACGGCTGGGGAACCTGGAGTATCAACCCATCCGCTGGTGGTCAGACGCTTATTGGCAATTTCCCTAATCCAATGAATGGGCTCATCTTTACAGAAGATGATGTTTGGGTTGACGGTACAGTCAACAGTGCTCGCCTTACTATTGCAGCAGCAAAATTTCCTGACAACCCCTCAACAAGAAAAAATATAATTATAAATCACAGTATTAATTATACTAACTTTGATGGGCAGGATGTTGTTGGGCTTATTGCACAGAATAATGCCATTATCGGGCTTTTTGCTGATGAAGAACTTGTTATCAATGCTGCACTTATTGCACAAAATGGGAATTTGATCCGATATAATTATCCTGGCCCTGGTAATGGTAATGGCTCAGCACAATGCTCACCGAATGATGTACTTACCTCATTTAATTCATACGGTATGATTGGTAGCAATTTACAGGGAGTACTAAGCTATAGTAATGATGCAAGTGGATTTTTATCTCGTACCTATACGTACGATGCTAATTTGCTCTATAGTCCGCCACCATCATTTCCGAGGACATCAGATAAATATTCAACAATATTTTGGCAAGAGCTGCAGTAATCTCATGCTATACTTGGTGCATGGAATCAAAGCGGAAAATTATTGTTGGCAACTGGAAAATGAATCCAGTCGGATCTTCGAAAGCTCTTGCAATATTTAAAGCAATAAAAAAAGAACATCATTCGTATAAGAATATCGATGTCATAGTTGCAGTTCCGTGTGTCTATTTACCAGTTTTGAAATTATTAGCCTCAAAACGTCTTAGTTTGGCTGCACAGAATGCCTTTTATGAAGCCGCTGGTCCCTTTACAGGAGAAATGGCAATAAGTATGTTGCAAGAAGTAGGTGCAACAGCAGTTATTGTCGGACACTCAGAGCGTCGTGCTCTTGGAGAAACTAATGAGCTTATAAATAAAAAAGTAAAAGCTGCACTCAAGAAAAATATATTGCCAATCCTCTGTATCGGCGAGAGTACTCGTGAAGATGATGTATGGTATTTACATGCTGTAAAATCGCAATTGGAAGAATGTCTTAAAGATGTAAAAGCATCAGAACTCAAGTCACTTGTTATTGCTTATGAGCCACTATGGGCAATCGGTAAAGATGCCAAAAGAGTTGCTACACCTATTGAATCAGAAGAAATGGCTATATATATACGAAAAGTGCTTACCGATCTATTTGGTGCACGATATGCAGCACTACCGCGGATTATTTACGGCGGTTCAGTAGATGAGCAAAATGCGCAAGGTTTCTTGTATCATGGCGGTGTTGATGGACTACTGCCAGGACGTGTTAGTCTTGAACCAAAGAAATTTTTAAAAATTCTAGCAATGGCAAACGAGATGTAATAAATATATGAAATCAATTACGAGTATTAAAAGCCTACAAAACAAGATTGTCTTATTGCGTGCTGACTTTAATGTACCAATTGAAAATGGCAAAGTCCGGGATGCATTTCGTATCGAAAAAACATTGCCAACAATAGACTATCTCGTAAAAAAAGGTGCTCGGATCATCATCGTCTCACATGCTGGTGAAGATGGTAGTGTTTCTTTGCAGCCAGTTGCGACATGGCTGTCAAAAAAAATGAAAGTTCGATTCATAACAGATCCATTACCAAATGCAATTGAGTTTAATACTACTAAAATAGTATTGCTTGAAAACATTAGGCAAAATAGTGGTGAAATGAATAATGATAGGACATTTGCAAAAAAATTAGCTAGACTTGCGGATGTGTATGTCAATGATGCTTTTTCTGTCTCACATAGAAAGCATGCATCACTCGTTCTTATACCTAAATTGCTCCCAAGTTATGCAGGACTTCAGGTAATGGAGGAAGTTAAGCATTTGTCGCTGATTTTAAAACCGAAACACCCATTTCTTTTTATTCTAGGCGGCGCTAAGTTTGACACAAAAATGCCTCTTATAGATAAATTTATACAATCTGCAGACCATATGCTTATTACTGGAGCGCTCATGAATAATTTTTTTAAAGATGCAGGGTTTGAAATTGGTAAGTCATTATATGAACCGAAGGATTTTCATTTACAAAAGCTTCTAAAAACGCCTAAGTTACTTTTACCTGTTGATGTAGTCGTAACACAAAAAGATGGTGGTAAGCAAACTAAGTCGATTGCTGAAATTACATCAAAGGATATTATTGTTGATATTGGCAGTCGAACAGTACAAGAAGTTGCACTACTTATTGCAAAAGCTAAATTAGTTGTTTGGAATGGTCCAACGGGCCTCTATGAAAAAGGATTTGATAGAGGGACGCGCGGTGTACTTGAACTATTAGTAAAATCCAAGGCAACTACCATAATTGGTGGAGGTGATACAGTCGCATTAGTTCACAAACTTCATCTAGAGAAAAAATTTACTTTCGTCTCAACAGGAGGAGGGGCCACCTTGGCATTTTTGACTAAAGGTACTTTGCCTGGGCTGAAAGCGTTAGAATAATTTTATAAAATTACCTATTGGTTATGTATTGTAAGATAAGTTTGGTACACTTATATATACATAAATTATATTTAAAACAAAAAGGTATAGTATGTCATTTTTACGAAACCCACAATACGATGTTGTTAAATTATTTTTCCTCGCAGTTACTATTATTGCACTTGGGGTTTTTATAGTTTTCAATATTAACAATAGAAACAACTTTAATAGTGCGCTCGTGGGAGATACACTGGCACCTTCTATTCCAACGGGGTTAACAGTAGAATCAACAACGTCATCGTCAGTCACTCTTTCCTGGGATCCATCGACTGGTGATGTTGCTAACTATACTGTCTACCAAATTACCGATGATGGGGATGTTCCAGGTGATGGTATTATGATTAATGTTTCGACTGCCCCAGGCACACCAATTGCAAAAGATATCTATGGTGTCGCAGTGAATAATCTCGGACGCGACTATGTTGAATTTGGAACTAACCCGCTTTGGAATTCGATGCTCGATGAGATCGGATTTACCAGTGCGGCATATACAGCTGGCGCGGAAGATCGATGGATACATCCAGTGTCTGCAACAGGTGGATTTGATAGTGGCAGGGAGTTTTCTGTACTAGCAGCTCCTGTTGGTATGGGAGCAAACATTGACGAAATTTTTTACCATACACAAAAGACCACAGGTGCATATAATCTACAAAAAAAGAATAACGATACCAATGTTGATTTTTGGGACGTGACCGCTGACTACATTAAAAACCATAATCAAAAAATGGTGTTTACTGCTAATGTCATCCGCGGTACTACAGAAGAGATGGGAACATTCATTAACTCTATTGGTACACACGGTATTAGTAAATACAAACTCCGGTACGGTCAAGAAGTACCGAGTGGCGAAGGGGGAAGTCTTACTTCAAATGAGTACATTGCAAAGCTCAACGAATTTGATGCATACCTTAATAGTCACTATGGATCTCTCCCTGAGCGAGTAGTAAATATGGCTGATCATACAACGTGTCCGAATACTAATCAGACCAATTGCTGGGATAACAATGCAGTCTATCAATGGGCACTTGCCCATGACGTAGAAGAATTTAGTCAGTATTTCTGGCTCGATGGTATACAAGCCACCGCAGATACTCAGTTCAAAAATATTGATGATTACTTTGCGCAATCGAATACTCTCCTGCAGACAAGTCTCAACAATGATGTACTCGTTCGTTTAACGCAGTACCAAGACGATATGCCAAATCTTAAAATGCATCTTGGGCAATACGGCATGAGTTTGCAACGAAGTGGATATGCTGCGCATACAATGCTTCACGGAGTTATGCTTTGGAATTTATTGTTTGAGATTCTTAAATTTAACAGCGAGCACAATAACTTTGTAAATTCTGCAATTTTCTTGGAGAACGAAACTGCTGTCAGTCCGTATGGGGCAGGCGATTCTTCTTTCACTATTGATCCGAGTTTTATTCAAACAAGTGGTTCAAAATCATTTGTAAAACGAGTTCCGGGTGTTGCGTATGAAATGTTAAAGCCAGTTTTCACTTCGGCAAACCCATTGTTTGTACAAACAGAAATTACAAATCGTGCCACAGGACTCGATGCAATAGCAGTAAAAAGCGATAAGACCAGATTATATATTTACAACAATGGTCCGGAGAAAACAATTTCAGGACTGACACTTAACAGTGCTCCGATTACTGGTTCGCATTATAGAAATGCACTTTGGAGTGAAAAATTGTACGGTTCAATCGGTAGTTCTCCCGCATATTCAACCTTTAAAGACGAGGATCACATCGAAGCAAATCCAAATCTGCAAGCAATTCCAGCCCAGGCCGAAAAAGGTAATATTGATTTAGGAAATCCAATTACTATTAGGCCGTACAGTATTACCGTAATTGATCTTGAGTAATTACTGTTTCAGTAAATCAAAAGCGCCTATAAGGCGCTTTTGATTTTTTCTGCGATTATCGATAACGCTTCAATGTTTGCCATCTCTTTGCCTTCACCCATGCAATCATCGTTTTCTTCATAGCAAGGGAATAATTTTAAATGACCATGGTTAACTTCTAGGCCTTCCATGACTTGTATGCATCGACGAGAACCAAGAGATGTATCAATCGCTCGTGCTATACGTTTAGTAAAAAGATGCATACTTGCAAACTCGTTATCGTCTAAAGATTGATACAGGTAACTCGAAACATGTTTTTTAGTAGCAATGACAGTCATACCAGGATATTTTGGGAATACTCCTAGGAAGGCAATGAAATTATCGTCTTCAAGAATCTTTGCCGAAGGAATTTCTCTACTTACAATTTTACAAAAAATACAGTTTTCCATGGACTAAGTGTAACATAATTAGCAGTTGTGCTTGTGGCTATTTGTAATATCCACACATATCCTTGTCTATAGATAGGTAACATACTATTATTTACTCATACATTAATCTTACCTCATGAACTTTCTCAATAATCCCGAATACTCGTCTCTTAAAATTATTGCTGTTTTAGTAGTTGTTGCAGGCCTCGGCTTCTTTGTATTTGGCAAAGAAAACTCAGGTAACCTTGCTCGCATCTTTAATGATAATAGCCGGATCGAAACAGCAAAAAACACTAATCCCACCCAAGGAGAGGGTGACCCCCAATTCTTCTCCTCTCCCACCATAGTCTCCATCATCCCAAACGTGGGTCCCACTACAGGTGGAGCTCTCGTCACCATCACTGGTACGAGCTTCTCTCCTGACATCACCGCTACCCTCGACTCTCTGCCATGTACTGACCTCTCCTATGTCAGCGACACAGAAATCAAATGCAAAACACCCCCACACTCCATTGACCTAGTAGACGTCACCATCACAGAAGCCACTGGTACTGCTACTCTCACAGATGGGTATCAGTACATTGATGCTCCAGTGACAGCAGGGAGTGGAGGAATATTCAACAATCAGGGAGGGGTGCTTTCGACTGGTGGTACTACTTCCACGAGTTCCAAGAAGCCTAAGGTTTCCTTCGAATCAGACAAAGGCATTCACGAAGAAGCCGGTACCTTCACCGTCACTGCTACGCTCTCTTTCACCTCCAACGATCCTGTCACCGTACCCTTCACCATCGCAAGCACCAGTACTGCCCTCAACCCTGCCGACTATTCCTTGATCTCCGCCAATCCACTCATCATTCCCGCCAACGAACTATCAGGAAGTATTTCTTTCAAAGTCCTCAACGACTCTTCTTACGAAAACGATGAATCAGTCATGCTTACCATGGGAACACCAGTCAACGCTACTTCTGGTGACACCACTCACACAACTATGATCGATGACAATGATGTGCCGCCGACGGTGTCGTGGGTGCTTGCCTCACAAACAGGCAATGAGAACGTGGGGACGATGAAAGTGGAAGCGAAGTTGTCATTTCAAGTTGGAGTACCGGTCACTGTACCGTTTACATACATTGGTACCGGAGGTACGGCTTCAACTCCCGCCGACTACACCATGTCAGCCAGTCCTATTATTATTCCTGCCAATACACCATCATACTTCACAACCATCAACGTCGTCTCTGACCCATATCCTGAAGGCAATGAAACCGTCGTTGTGAAAATGGGAACACCAACCAATGCCACTCCCGGAAACATCACAACCCACACAGCGACGATTACAGATGCGCAGCCGCCATGTAAGATCACTTCTTTCAATGCGAATCCAACTTCGATTGGAAGTGGAGCATCCTCAATACTTTTTTGGACGACAGGGTATTGTACTAGTACATCAATTGATCAAGGAATAAATATTGTGACGCCCGTATCGGGGGGATCGGTTAACACTCCTCCACTAGTAGAAACAACAACTTTTATATTGACTGCGTCTTCAGCAATTAATACTGTGACAGCGCAAGTAACTGTCGAGGTAGTAGGTTGTGGATGGCAGTTCGTATTAGATACCCATCCTTCAGAGATTGATTGGTATAGAGTGGCAATGTCTGCAGATGGATCAAGGATTGCAGCAGTCGCTTATGATACCCCTTTTGGCCCTTCTAATCCTGCCTATATCTACACTTCAAGTGATAGTGGTGTCACTTGGGTACAACAAACAAATTCTGGAACGGGCTATTGGCAATCCATTGCAATGTCTGCAGACGGAATGAAGATTGTAGCAATAAAAAATAGTAATTATGTTTTCACTTCCATTAATGGTGGAGTTACTTGGGCTTACACCCAAAATCCTCTTTGGAATTCTCTGCAATCCATCACCTCTTCTGCCGACGGCACAAAGCTTGCAGTGGCAGATTTTGGGGGATATATTTATACTTCTACTAATGGTGGTTCCAGTTGGGTCCAGCGAATAAATTCTGGAATAGGTAGTTGGTATTCCATCGCTTCTTCTGCTGACGGCACAAAACTTGCGGCAGTAAGAGAAAATGGATACATTTATACCTCAAGTGATAGTGGTTTTACGTGGACTCAACAAACAAATTCTGGAACGGGTCTATGGCGCTCCATCGCTTCTTCTGCTGACGGCACAAAACTTGCGGCAGTCATGGAAGGTGGTTATATTTATACATCTACAAATAGTGGGGCAACTTGGACAAAACAACTTGGAGCGGGACATCATGACTGGTTGTCGATCGCTTCTTCTGCTGACGGCATAAAGCTTGTTGCGGCAGATCGATGGTTGAGTCCAATCGCCGGCGGAGATGTTCATACTTCTACTGACGGAGGTGTAACCTGGAAAACTCATGAATGTATTAGTGGTCATCATTGGGAAGCCGTAGCTTCCTCTGCTGATGGTTCGAAATTGGTAGGCGTTTGTAATGTAGGGCATGTTCATACAACCTACTAAAGACTTCTAGGAATACTGCCTGTAAAATAATTAAAAATTACTAATTACAAATTGAAATCGTGAACACTACACACAAAATAATTCTTGTCATCATTTTTCTTACAGTCATTGTAGGTGGAGCGTTGTACTTGGATAAAAATAAAAAAGAAGAGATAGTAAATCCATATGCTGATTCGGTTGTTACTACTACCATTCTCACCAATCCTGACGGTACATTTGGTTACGACATTTTGATCGATGGCAATATCTATGTGCATCAGCCGACCAAGCCTGCTGTCGGTGGCAATGTTGGCTTTGCGACCGAAGCCGAAGCAAAGCAGGTTGCTGACTTGGTTATTTCTAAAATCAAAAACAATATTTTACCACCAAGTGTAACATCTGAAGAAATTACAAATTTTGTAATTGATTAATTTCGAAACAAATCAAAAAATCCCGCTGTGGCGGGATTTTTTGATTTGTTCTAATTTATTCAACTGTAACTGTATAGATAAAAGGTTCCGATACAACGTTTGAACTAGTATTTTTTGCCGTAAGAACTGCATTGTAGGTTCCGGCCGCAGTGCCTTTGGGAATAATTATGTTAAATGACTGGGTAGCGTATTTACTTGCAACAACATTTAGATCTTTTGAATATGATCCTGCATATTCTGTATAATTTTGATAAATAAGCGTCGGTGACGGGGAAGTCATAGTTAGTGTAAAGGCTTGCGTTCCACATAAATATGGATTGCTATTCGTTTCATTGAATTGGACATACACCATTTGCCGGTCGAGATCAACTTTTGATTTCGGTATTGTAATATGTGAAAGGTCGCCCCAGATGACTGTGTTGGGACCTTTTTGGCTGTTATTTTCTTTGACTGACCAGTATGAAGACATGACTGGGGATGTGACTGTCGAAGCGGTGCATGAAGTAGGAGTTGCCAAATCAACGGAAAATGAAATTGATCCATCGCCACCTTTTTGAACGTTACTAAGGGTAAGCCCATATAATGGATCAGAAAAACTTGTTTCTTTGCCGAGTGTGTAGTCTTTCATATCATCACCAAAGGCATGCTCACTTGGATTTGCGTCGAGAATATATGTTTGACCGTAATCGATTCGAGATAAAGTGAGCCCAAAGGGTGAAAACTGACTGAGTGACTTATTAAATCCAACCGGAGCATGGTACTCAAGGGTGTAGGGAGTAGTAATGGTTGTGCCATCTTGTGCGGTAACTGCAATCTTGATGAGTCGAGTGCCAGTACGAGACTCAACTGGTTTGAGAGTATATACTCCAGAAGTCGTAACAGTCATAACGTCTTCGTCAGGTAGCCATCCTAAAGCGTTTCTTGCAAATGCACTTAAGCCGAGTGAATAGCTTGAATTGCCCATGATATCGAAATTGTTTCCAGTTTCAATTTTTACACAATCAGTGATTTTGTCCTTAATTGTCGTGTTGCCGCAATCATAGCCGTTGGCGTGATCGAGTCCAAATAAATGACCAACTTCATGGATCATGACGCGTTCGAGGCCTGTCTGTTCTGGAGTAAATGTACTCCACAGATTTTCGTACCACCAAGAGCTTCCCATACCTGCAGCAATATTTGTGCCTAGTTGTGCAAGTCCATTGAAACCAGGATAGTCTGAGCAATTGTGTAGGATAAATGTATAGTCGTAGGTTTCGAGGTTGATGCTATTTTCCGAAATGTAATTTGCAAGCGCTGTACCAGGAATAATGCTTGCAGATGTATTGAAATCACATTCACTTGAGTCTATTGGTTCTGTAATCCATCCATAGACATCACCTCCGAAAACTATATCTCCATAGGAAGCCTGCTTAAAAAACTTTGCGAAATTGCCGCTAAATATTTTCTCAGTTGCTTCTGAAGGTGTAAATGGATTTTGAGTCGAGTCAGTATAATTAACAAGAAAAACGGCAAGTGTTTTAGTCACTACAGCTGCTTTCTGTTCATCGTTTTTAATTACGTTTACAAAACTTGTGGTTGAGATAGGAATATAAGAACCTATGCCATTTTTTGGAGTATTGTTTTCTACGGGAGAATTAACTGGATTCTTAATAGCATGCACGCTACTGCCAGTTACAAGAATGATAATAACTAAAATAGAGATACAAGTTTTGGCAAACAAAGAAAATACTGAACGTTTTTGCATATATGATGAATTGCCTATAGGGCTGGTCTTAATCGGTTAATAATAATTATTATAATATATTTTCCAGAAAATGCAATAGGTGACGAGTAGATGTTCTAATAGCTTCATGTTTGTATATTTTCCAAATAGAAAAACAAAAAATTTTTATTTTGCATATGCTACAATCTTCTCTATGAAAACTACAGATCTAATTGATCTTCTACTAGAAAAACGCGGTATTACTGGTGTGCAAGATAAAGAAATGTTTCTGCATCCTTCATATGAGCGCGGTATGCATGACCCCATGCGAATGAAAAATATGGAACGTGCAGTGGTACGGCTCTATGAAGCTATTGAAGCAAAACAAAAAATTGTTATTTATGCTGACTATGACTGTGATGGTATTCCGGGTGCGGTAATGATGCATGATCTCCTAACCAAAATCGGTTACACGAATTTTTCTATTTATATTCCAGACCGACAAGATGAAGGATATGGACTCCATATGGATGCGATTAAACAATTTATTATCGAGAAAGTTGATTTACTAATTACGATCGATTTAGGGACGACCGCTGTCGCTGAAGTTGCCGAAGCTCAAGCAAATGGTATCGATGTCATCATTACAGACCATCACCTGCCGCACGGCGATCTGCCGAAAGCATTTGCCCTGCTTAATCCAAAGCAGGAAGGCGATACATATCCATATCCTATGCTTGCAGGTTCTGGAGTTATTTTTAAGTATATCCAAGGGTTTCTTTTTAAATATAGAGAATATTACAAGATTCCAAATGGTTTTGAGAAATGGCTGCTTGATATGGCTGGACTTGCAACACTCGCTGATATGGTGCCCTTAACTGGGGAAAATCGAGTGATTGCATATTACGGACTTATGGTTTTACGCAAATCAATGCGCCCAGGACTACGTGCACTTTTTTCACATCTTAAAATTGACCAGCGACATCTGGCTGAAGATGATATTACATTTATGATTACCCCTAGGTTGAATGCCGCATCTCGTATGGATTCTCCAATGCGAGCATTTGAACTTCTATCCGAAACTGATAAAACTAAAGGCAACTTGCTTGCATTACATCTTTCGAAAATTAATGATGAGCGTAAAGTGTTAGTTGCTCAAATTATGAAAGATGCCTATAAACATTTGGAAAAGCGCGATCTAGGTCAAGTTATTGTGATAGGGAATCCTTCCTGGCGTATTGGTGTGCTTGGTCTTGTTGCGGGCAAGCTCTGTGAAGTATACAAGCGACCAGTCTTTGTCTGGGGAAGAGAAAGTCATGACGGGTCAACGACACTCAAAGGCTCATGTCGAAGCGATGGTAGCATAAGCGTTGTAGAACTCATGCAGGCAAAAGAGTCTCTCTTCCTTCATTTTGGTGGACACGAAGCATCAGGTGGATTTTCTCTGGAAGAAGCAGGGATTCATTTTCTTGAAGAACATTTAACAAAAAGCTATCTCTCACTTGCGAAAGATACCTCAGAATCGAACGTGGTCTATGATGCGCAATTGGCTGTATCAGATATAACATCCAAAATGCATACAACACTCGCAGAGCTTGCGCCGTTTGGCTGTGAAAACCGTAAGCCTACGTTCTTGTTTTCTGGAGTAATAGTAGAGCGTGTACGGCAATTTGGTAAAGAAAAAAATCATTTAGAACTACACGTTAGTGATGGTAAACGTAGTATAAAAGCTATAGCTTTTTTTACAACAGCAGATACTTTTGATGTAAGTATTACAGAAGGTTCGTGTATTGATCTGGTGGCGACTGTTGAACTCTCGTATTTTGGTGGTCAGTCAGAATTACGCTTACGAATAGTTACTATCCAATAAAAAAATGCCCACAAGGGGCATTTTTTATTTACTTCGTTTTTATTGAAGTGAAGATTGGATGTTTGAGTTAAATTCAACTGAATTTGGGAGGATACTGTTTACAGGATTTGTTGAAATTACAGCGTCTGCTTTTACATCAGCCTTAATGCTTTCAAAGAAAGCTTTTTCTTGTGCATGAAGGGCCTTTGCTGCAGTTAGGAAATCTTTAATGGCAGTAACAGCTTCTTTGAGTGCAACTTTTGCATTCTCTGTAGATTGACCATTTTGATATGCACTGACTGAAGTTTGGAAAGCTAAGATTTTTGCCTTTGCAATATCATGTTTAACAATAACCTGATCAAGCTTAGCATTGTACATACTCATGTCGTGACCGCGAGCTTGGAGTTTCTGATTGATTTCTCGTAGGTGGTTTACAGCGTTATCCATGCGTGTCATGTACTCACTGAGTCTTTCTCGGACAGACATAATTCTATCTGAAGTGCTCATAGTTGCTCGTGCGTTTGTATCTACTGTTGTAACAGCAAATGTTGGTGCAATACCTGCAAACATAAGCATTGATAAAGCGATAGTACTAATAAGAATTTTTTTTGTGTTTTTCATAAAGTAATAATTACGGTAATAAATGACAGGATCACTGTCAGAGGGCTTTCTAAGCCTCTCGCCTAGTATGACGTATCATCCTCTAAATAGTGACACTCCCATATAAAGCAATAAAATCCAGGCATCAGCCTGGATTTTATTGGGGCAACTCTTATTAGAGCCCTTGGTCAATATTGGTTGTATCAATACTATTGAGATCATTGCTTGCACTGTTAAAGTCAGCATCCAATTGCGCATCTGTGCTTGCGCCATTTGTAGTGTCAGATGGATAGGTATTTGTCATGTCAGCATTATATGGAGTAACTGCGTTTTGATTTGTATTTTTAACAATAAAGTAAACACCAATCAAAATAACAACTGCTACTAAAACCCAAATAATTGCGTTGCCTCTTTGTGAACGATTTGTTTGTGACATAGGTAGAGATGAAATATATAATCTTTTAGTTTATATATTTCAGAAATTAATATATTAATAATTGTTACCTTTTTATTATTCTACAGTGACGGGATTACTAGCTCGATATGCCTCTAGCGCAGTTTTTAAATAATCTCGAACAGTTGCTACTGTTTGTTTCAAATCAATAAAATCGTTTTTAACTTTTATCACCTGAGCTCTCATTTCTGGTGTAAAAGCTGTTGCAGTGCCAAACATTGCCTTGAGTGTATCAATATCAGCTTTAAGTGTTGCTCGCTTTGCTACAGCTGTCTGTAGAAGATTTTGTGCTTGTGTAACATCTCGTCCGCTTGCTTGCGCTCTTGTAATAAGATCGTCAAAACGGTCCATGACAGTTGCCATGCGGCTGTACATAGACTCAATACGATTACTAAGATCTGCTGGGGTAATAGTCGCTGCAAATGCCTGTGTTCCTGCAAACATGATAGTAAGTGCCAATGCGCCTACAAGGATTTTATTTTTCATAAAAAATATCTATTTTATTAGTAATAAGTAAAAATTCTATTAAGAATTTTTATCTGCTGTAATAACGAATGAATATATATATTGTGACAACGATCAATCACTCTATATGCACTTAAGTATAGCATGTATGCATTCGGCACAATGTGTTTTTGCACATGCTCCTTTTATAATAAAAAGCTATACTTGGAAAATGAAACAAGATATAACGACTGTATTTACCGATGGATCATCGCGCGGCAATCCTGGTCCTGGTGGCTGGGGGACTGTCGTACTTTATGCTACCGGTATGGTTCGTGAACTCGGCGGTTATGCAGCAGATACAACAAATAATCGTATGGAACTTACCGCTGCTCATGAAGCATTGTATTTTCTTGAGCAAGAAAAATACGACCGCGAAGTCATTGTCTGTACGGACTCTACGTATCTACTTAATGGCATTACAGGTTGGGTATTCGCATGGGAGAAAAATGGTTGGAAAACTAAAACAGGTGAGCGAGTTGAAAACCGTGACATTTGGGAAGCGTTGCTCGGGCTTACCTATCGATTAAGTCGAACAAATAAAATAACCTGGCAAAAAGTAAGTGGTCATCGAGGTGTATTTGGTAATGACCGTGCAGATTTTATTGCAACATCGTATGCACTTGGTACACCGCCACTTCTCTATAAAGGTTCATTTGATGAATATGTACGGTTATTCGGCAAAGGTGGAGCAAGTGAGGCAAAAGCACCAAAACGTAAAGGTGAAGCATATGCATATGTTTCACTCGTTGATGGTGCATGCTATTCGGATCAAACGTGGGACGCATGTGAAAAACGAGTCAAAGGGAAAAAAGGTGCAAAATTCAAAAAAGTGTTTTCTGTTGAAGAAGAGAAGGAGTTGGTAGCACTATGGAGTAAATAGGATACAATCCTTGACTTTTTGCAAAAAATATGTTTATATACAAGAAGACGTAAGAAGGAAACTTCCAGAGCGTCTAATACTTTGAAGCATTAGTGCTTCATTTTTCGTTCATTTCACTTTCATAAAAAACAAAAAAACATGAAGAAAAAACTCTCCATGATTATGATTTGCATTTTCGCAATGACTGTGCAAATTTCATTTGCTCAGGAAGCAGCTTTCACCGTCAGTAAGGCCAATCCCTGTATGAAGCAGGATTCAGTTATTTTCACCGATCAATCGACTGGTGATATCACCGAATGGTATTGGAGTTTCGGCGGAGGTACTCCATATAGCCATTATGGCCAAACTCCTCCCAAAATTCATTTTGATTGGGCAGGTAGTCATCAGGTGTGGCTTACCATAACTACAAGTGATGGATATCAACACCAGACATCCCAATATATAAATGTCAGTGAATTGCCAGCAGCGATGTTGGACCAAAATAATTTAAGTAATAACTGCCCTGGGACAGAAGTTACATTGTCTTCATCGCAAACTATGGAGAAATTTGAATGGTTCAAAGAGGACTCACTTATTTCCTCTGGTCTTGTAAAAACCATATCCGTAACTGAAACAGGTGAATACGAGCTTTATGTAACGGATGCAAATGGTTGTCGATCCCAGTATGGAGATGACATATATGTTCCATATTATCAGGAAATGATTGTTATCATGGATGGTTGGGGGCCAACAGGCGGAATGGAAAACGGGGAACTAAGTAATTGCTATAGTTCACCTGGAAGTTTGAATGCACAGGTATACAATGCCTGGGCGCAGCCACTTACCTTTGTATGGAATGGAATTGATACAACATACTATTCAAACTATACACCAACAGGTACGGGTGATTATTCAGTTCAGGTCACTGATCAAAATGGCTGCAAAGCAAAATCTGAAACTGTCCATGTAACGACGCATCCAACCCCAATCATTGCAATTAATGCATTGAATGGCACAAGTGCATGTTACGGTGATAGTCTGTTGTTGACCGTTCCAAATTCCTGGTCCTCATACCAGTGGAATTACGGCTCAACGAATAGTGTCATGTATGCCATGTGGAGTGGAAACTATAGTGTGACAGTAACTGATATGTATGGTTGCATAGGTATGGATAATATAGATCTAAACTTTATGCAACCACCCCAGGAGCCAAATATTTTTCCGGGTGATGGGTGTACACTTGCGACAGATGGAATCGATGGAGTGCAACAGTGGTATGTCAATAATGTTGCTATTGCGAATTCAGATACGCCATACTTATTTATCAATACTTCCGGTTTTTATACCGTGGAAGTTACGAATACGAATGGTTGTATTTCTGAACGATCCAATCCGTTTTGGGCAAATTGCTCAGTAACAGGAATTTTGGAGCTTCAACCAACAATTGAGTTTATGGTGTATCCGAATCCAGCAACAGATGTGATCAATATTTCACTGCCAATTTCGGATGATTATACAGTTGAACTCATTAATATGGTTGGCCAACATGTTTTTGACTTGCAAAACCAACAAGGTTTGGTAAATGTTCATCGACCAAATATTCCACCTGGTCAGTATTTACTAAAAGTTTCTGACAAAGATGGAATCAATACAGTGCAGCAAGTGATTTTCAATTAGCAAGAAAAACACTTACTGCAATACCCTCACATTCTGAGGGTATTTTTTATGTTAAAATTTTTATATGCAACGATATTTACTTTTTATCGTTATGCTTGCATTTGGTATTGGCATACTAACAGCTAGTTATGTTCCAATACCTATAAATATACTCTGTATATTTATAGGTATTGGTGTACTCCTTTTCTTTTTACAATTTGTATTTCAAAAGCGCAAAAATATTTTCCTTCTCATTTCAATACTCCTGCTTGCTTTTACCATTGGCATAGTTCGTACACAGTTTGCGATTATAGGCATACCACCCTATTTAGAAGAATTAGTAGGGGATAATGTCTCGTTTACTGGAGAAATAATTGCAAAACCAGATGTGCGAGAATCGAGCACGCGGTTAATAGTGGAGAGTACTAATCTTGTGCCAGATGAAAAAGTTAGATTACTTGTCGTTGTTGGTCCTTATGAAAATATTTCTTACGGGGATACGCTTAAAGTTACAGGCATAGTCGAGACGCCAGAAAATTTCCAAACCGATCAAGGCAAAGAATTTGATTACGTTTCCTATCTCGGCAAAGACGATGTGTATCTCATAGTACCGAAAGCAAAGGCGAGTGTTATAGACACTCGCCCACGTTCGCTCCTTAAGATGTTGTACAACATCACTGACCGTTTTAGTAATGTTATTAGTGACGCTGTTCCTGCGCCCGAAAGCACATTTGAACAAGGTATTCTTTTGGGGGCAAAGTCTGGATTATCCCAAGAGTTGCGTAATGCATTTATTACGACAAGTACCATCCATATTGTTGCCCTGTCTGGCTACAATGTATCAATAGTTGCTCGCGCAATTGAAAACATCTTCTCATCTTTCCTCTCTCAAACATTCGCACTTAGCTTAGGGGGGTTAGGCATCGTACTGTTTGTACTGGCAACTGGTGCACAAGCAACGGCAATCAGGGCAGGTGTGATGGCGCTCTTGGCAATTATTGCCAAGCGTACTGGACGGACGTACATGATTACTCGTGCGCTTTTTATTGCTGGTGCATTGATGCTTCTTTGGAATCCAAAATTGCTTGCATTCGATGTATCATTCCAGCTTTCTTTTATTGCAACAGCGGGAATTATTTGGATAACACCAATTCTTCTACAGAAACTTTCATGGATCCGTATTTTGTGGTTCAAAGACATAATTGCAACAACAATAGGGGCTCAAATTGCTGTTGCGCCGCTCATACTGTATAAGATGGGCACCTTTTCTTTGATTGCACTTCCAGTCAATATTATTATCTTGCCATTTATTCCTATCGCGATGTTGCTCGGATTTTTTATTGGGGTTATTGGACTTGCGAGTCCCGTGCTCGCCATGCCATTTGGCTATTTGTTGTACCTATTACTCCATAGCATACTTTTTATTGTGGTTACTGCGAGTCATATTCCTTTTGCAATGGTTGTTGTGTCGCATTTCCCGTTCATACTGGCATTGATTCTGTATCTGGCACTTTTGTATTGGCTTTATCGGACGCACCGAAATAGAAGTAATGAAATAAAAGACACTGCATTTTAATTCTATTTTTTATTCCAGCGCTTCCTCGAAGTTATCTTCAACATCATTCCAATTAAGATTCTCAAAAAAGGCTTCAACGTATTTTTTCTTGTCTGCTGGTGTATAGTCAAAAAGATACGAATGTTCCCACATATCAAGTGCAAGGATTGGTGAGAGTCCAGTTAGTTGTCCCAAGTGTTGCTCGTCTACCCACTGCATGATAAGCCTTGTTGTTTTTCTGTCGTAGTAAAGCATAGCCCAACCAATGCCTCGAGTAAGTGCGATTGCTTTAAATCGTGCAAGCCACGCATCATATGAGCCCCATTCTTTCTCTATATTTGTCTGCAGCACACTATCCGCTGGGAATGAGCTAGCACCGCCTTCGAGTGCGCCAAAGTAATATTCATGGTTTCGCATGCCGTCGAATTCAAATGCAAATCTGCGCTGTAGTTCGCCGAGTTCATAGGCATATTTCTCACTATTTCCCGCTAGTTCATCGATATGTTCGAGAATAAGGTTGGCATTTTTAACATAGCCCTGGTAGAGCTTCAAGTGTTCCTCGATTGTTTTTGCTGATATTCCTGCAAGTTCAGGAATTACGAATGCTTTAGCGGTAAATGGTGTCATACATTATATTGAAATAGTTAGAAGTAATGGCTAAAGTATACCACGGGAATTTTTTACCAGGAGAGGTATACTTTATATATGTCACACAGGTATACATACCTATCTATAGGATTTGGAACGTTACTTTTTGTTATTTGGTTTTTTATTTTGCAAAGTTTGCCCCACGATTCAGGTAAACTCAAAGTTGCCTTCTTAGATATCGGACAAGGGGATGCAATTTATATTGAGGCACCCAATGGCAATCAAATGATTATCGATGGCGGACCGGGGATTGCACTTATGAATAAATTGCCCGAGGTGTTGCCATGGGGTGACAAAACTATCGATACAGTTGTTATTACCAACCCAGACGCAGATCATTATTCAGGTCTAATTCCTTTATTTGAACAATATGCAGTTGCTTCAGTTGTTGAACCTGGCACGCGTTCAGAGACATCGCTCTATCAAACGCTTGAAGAGCATATAATTCTAGAACATGTGCCTCATCTACTAGCGACGCGTGGAATGGAGATTATACTCGATAGTGAGAAACATATTTCCTACGAGATCCTTTTCCCGGATCGTGATGTGTCTACCTGGGAAACTAATGACGGATCAATCGTCGGCAAACTCACCTATGGCGATACATCATTTCTTCTTATGGGTGATGCCACCATACTGACCGAAGGTATTGTCGTTGCTGAAAATAAAAATACGCTTGATACTATTGATGTTCTCAAGCTTGGTCATCATGGTTCGCGGACATCATCTGGCAATCCGATTCTTACTGCGACGACACCTGATGTTGCGATTATTTCTGCGGGATTGAATAATAAATATGGTCATCCACACCAAGAAGTCATTGATCGATTACTAGCTTTGCATATTCCATACCTTACAACATTCAAAGAGGGAACAATTATCTGCGAGAGTGATAGTATGGATATTATCTGTCAGTAAAATAAAAATCACGCATATGCGTGATTTTTATTTTACTGCTCCGGCTTTTTTGAGAGTGGCGTAGACGCCGTTTTTGTTGAGTGTTCGTAGTCCTCGAGTCGAAATTTGGACTGTGACTGTTTTCTTGAGCTCAGGTACGTAGATTCTTTTCTTCTGAATATTGATATATCGACGAGTTTTACCAGTTGGCGTGAAAATAGTAGCACGTGTGCGGTTCGCATACTTGCCGGCGGTCGTCGAACTTCGTTTTGTGACTATACATGTTTTAGCCATAGTGTTTGCATGCTATCATGCTATATACCTATATGCAAGTTACTGAATCAATTTTTTACGTTGCTGTGCTCATTATGTCAGTCGTTGTCCACGAAGTGGCTCATGGCTATGCGGCATCGCGCCTGGGGGACCAAACCGCAGTCATGGCTGGCCGGTTGACACTTAATCCCCTTAAACACCTCGACTTCATTGGATCGTTTCTTTTACCGCTCCTCCTCATTATTTCCAAAGCAGGTTTCGTTTTCGGCTGGGCTCGACCAGTGCCATACAATCCGAATAATTTACGCGATAAAAAATGGGGAACGGTGATTGTGGCTTCGGCAGGTGTTATAGCCAATGCTGGCATGGTTGTTATTTTTTCACTCGTGTTGCGGCTCTTGCCACTTGTTGGTGTCACTTCGCCAGCACTCATAGGCATTCTTTCTATTATCGTCTTGGTCAATATTGTGCTTATGATTTTTAACCTTATCCCGATTCCCCCGCTTGATGGTTCTAAAATCCTCTTTGCTTTTTTGCCACCAAGCGCTCGTCGTATTGAATACTATATGGAGCAGTACTCCCTCGTCGTACTTCTTTTCTTTGTTATATTCCTCTGGAGATATATTGCACCGTATATATATATATTATTCCATGCAGTAACAGGATTAAGCTAGGTCATGGCAGACTTGCGTTTTCCTTGGGGCTATAGTAGAGTTATCGCACTAGCTTTTTGAGCTATTTTTGTTTAGACATATGCCGACAATCAACCAATTAATCAAAAATAAAAGAAAGAAGGTTATTAAGAAATCAAAAACTGTCGCACTTGCGAGAGGGTTTAACTCGCTTAAGAACCGACCAGTCTACTACCCTGCCCCATTTAAGCGAGGAGTTTGCACGAAAGTTTCAACAACAACTCCAAAGAAGCCTAACTCAGCGCTTCGTAAGATTGCACGTGTTCGTCTCACTAACGGTCTCGAAGTGACTGCCTACATCCCGGGTATTGGTCACAATCTCCAAGAACACTCAGTTGTTATGCTCCGTGGTGGCCGTGTGAAGGACTTGATCGGGGTACGATACCACATTGTTCGCGGTATGCTCGATGCATCAGGAGTCGATAAACGTATGCAAAGCCGTAGTCGCTATGGTGCCAAACTTCCTAAGAAAGGCGATAAGAAATAATTTTAATTTAAATTCATGCGAAGAAAAGTCAAAAATCGTAATACTGCAGAGCCAGATCTAACCTACAACTCAGCCCGTCTAGGTAAGTTTATCAATGCCATCATGTTTGATGGTAAGAAAGAAACTGCGCGCCAAGTTGTCTACGATGCACTCACGATAATCAAAGAAAAAGCTGCAACTGAAGAACCGCTTGAAGTATTCGATACTGCTATTAGAAATGCTTCTCCTGCAACTGAAGTTCGCTCACGCCGAATCGGTGGTGCTAACTATCAAGTCCCTCGTGAAGTTCGTCCTGAACGCCGACAAGCACTGGCATTTCGTTGGATTATTGATGCTGCTCGTGCAAAGAAAGGCTCACCAATGGCCAACCGTCTTGCAGATGAGTTAATGCTTGCTGCTAAGAACGAAGGTTCTGCTATCAAGAAGCGTGATGATACGCATCGTATGGCTGAAGCCAACAAAGCCTTTGCTCACTTTGCGTGGTAATTGTAAATAATCTTCAATAACAAAAGCTCCCTAATAGGAGCTTTTGTTATTTGCATAAACTTACCTTATACCGTATAGTATTGGCACAAGACGCAAGTCTCTTTTTTATTTATTTTATACATATAACGAACTATGGAACGAGATTATCCGTTAGAGAAAGTAAGAAATTTTGGTATTATCGCCCACATTGATGCGGGTAAAACAACGACAACTGAGCGTGTCCTTTACTATACCGGTGTGTCACACAAGATCGGCGAGGTGCATGACGGCGAAACAACGACTGACTGGATGGAACAAGAGCGCGAGCGTGGTATCACGATCACGTCTGCTGCGGTGACTTGTTTCTGGACGCCAACGTATGCATTGACTGACAAAAATAAAAAGCATCGTTTCAATATTATTGATACCCCAGGTCACATCGACTTTACGGTTGAAGTAAAGCGCTCCCTCCGTGTGCTCGATGGAGCTGTCGTTGTGTTCGATGGTGTTGCTGGTGTTGAACCACAATCAGAAACCAACTGGCGTTATGCTGATGAGGCAAACGTCCCTCGAATCTGTTTCATCAACAAACTTGACCGAACCGGTGCATCATTTGAACATTCCTATGCAACAATCCTTGATCGTCTTTCCAAAAAAGCTGTTCGTGCACAAATTCCAATAGGACTTGAGGAGAAACATGAAGGCGTGATTGATCTCCTTCGTATGAAGGCCTACTACTTCGAAGGTGAGATGGGAAATAAAGTTATCGAAAAAGATATTCCTGAAGAATATAAAGCTGATGCGGAGAAATACCATAGTGAGCTTATCGAGAAAATCGTCGAGCAAGATGATGCAGTCATGAATGAATATCTCGAAGGCAAAATTCCTGATTTTGATATGCTTAAGAAATTGCTCAGAAAAGGCGTGATTGCCAACAATGTATTTCCAGTCTTTGCTGGAAGTGCACTCAAGAACAAAGGCGTGCAACTCGTTCTCGATGCTGTTGTTGACTATCTCCCAGCACCTACCGATATTCCGCCGATCCCAGGTATCAATCCTGATACTGATGAAGTGACGGAACGCAAAGCGTCTGACGCGGAACCATTTGCAGCGCTCGCATTTAAAGTTGCTACTGATCCATTCGTCGGACAGATTATTTTCTTCCGTGTGTACTCAGGTACACTTGAAGCCGGCTCATATGTCTATAACCCACGTACTCGCAACAAAGAGCGCATCGGCCGAATTCTTCGTATGCATGCCAACGATCGAGAAGAAGTGAAGAAAGTCTATGCCGGAGAAATTGCGGCAGCTGTTGGACTCAAAGATACGATTACGTCAGACACGCTCTGTGATCAAGAAAAACCTGTTGAGCTTAACCGTATCGTCTTCCCTGAACCAGTTATTTCGCTACGAGTAGAACCAAAGACCAAAGCTGACCAAGAGAAAATGGGTATGGCACTTAACCGTCTTGCCCAAGAAGATCCGACATTCCGCGTATCTACTGATCAAGAAACAGGAGAAACGATTATTGCTGGCATGGGAGAACTACACCTTGAAATCATCGTTGATCGTATGAAGCGCGAATTTGCTGTGGAAACCAATGTTGGCAAGCCACAAGTTGCCTACCGAGAAACAATTACCTCAGAAGCTTCAGCCGAAGGCAAGTACATCAAGCAGTCTGGCGGCCGCGGTAACTATGGTCACGTCAAAATCAAGATCAAGCCAATGGATATGTCACTTACCAAAGAAGACATTGAAGATTTACCAAAGAATACCAAGCGTGAACCACATTTCGAATTCATCAACAATATCAAAGGTGGCGCGATTCCGCAGGAATATATTCCACCAGTTGAGAAAGGCTTCCGTGAAGGACTTGATCGGGGAATTCTTGCAGGGTTCAAAATGGTAGATGTTTCTGTTGATCTCTGGGATGGTAGTTTCCATGAAGTTGACTCGAACGAAATGGCCTTCAAAATCGCAGCATCGATGGCTATCCAAGACGCAGCCAAAGCTGCTAAGCCTGTCATCCTTGAACCTATGATGAATGTTGAAGTCGTGACCCCTGAGAAATTCATGGGTGATGTAACTGGAAGTCTTTCTGCAAAACGTGGACTTATCGAAGGCATGGAAGATCGAGGTATGAATAAAGTTGTTCGTGCTATCGTGCCGCTATCTGAAATGTTCGGCTACATGACCAATCTCCGTTCGATGACTGAAGGTCGGGCAGGATTTACTATGGAATTCATCCGGTACGATATCGTACCTGCTAACGTTGCGGAAACAATTATTGCTGCAAGGAAGTAAAAGCGTACGCAAGTTTATATAACAACATCTCGCCCCGTACTAAACAATCTGCGCATTCGGCAGGTTGTTTTGGTTCTGGGGTGCCACAAAACGTCGCTGAGACGATCATTGCCGCAAGGAAATAAAATTTACATAAACAAAAATCTCCCCAAACAGGGGAGATTTTTGTTTATTGACATTTATGATAATTTGTGATAATCTAAGCAAAACTTAAAAATATGAAAAATAAAAGACTTCCTTTTATCATCTTGGCACTGGCTGCCATTGCTACGATTATTTTTTTCGCTGTCTCCTGCTCCAAGGAGAAAAGTATTGTTGATTTGGTGAACGATATTGAACCGGTTCATCGGTTAGATAATCGTTATACATCTATCCTGGATACGTTATCAACAATGACAGACAAAGGCAAATTGGAATATATTAACAAACAGTGGCCAACACTCGGAAATGATGTTGTTTATTGGGTAAGAAACTATTCTGATGATATGCCTGCATATTCTCGAATTTCAAAAACTGCAAGAATTGATTCTGTGGTCTTACTTTTCGGTAGTGGAAAAGATGCACAAGGCAACGATGCAAATGGGAATATGCATGATGGCGGAATATTTGATAATGATCTAATTGCCGCAATTTATGTTCACGGAGAAAAGGATCCTCACAAATATTTCGTACAATGCACCAATGGTATGAGCTATCCGGTAGAAACATCAAATGTTCGGAGAATTGGTCGCATAAAATATGGAAGTGAATTTACCATCGGAGAGGGAGAAGGATTCTGTCACTATATATCCTTTGATGTTGGGATTGACTTAGGACGTGAGTGCGGAATTAAATTTTATGAAGGGAGAATTCAAACCCCAGAGCATGAAATATCATATGAACGTGCATGGGAATTGAGAGATCAAACTGATGATATACAGGTTACGGCTGGATTGAAAAAAGGAGATTATTTTAACCTTACTACCAGGAAGTGCAAACTGGTTCCCAGATAAATTTGCTATTTTAAATGGCAAAACCCACCAATTAGTTTGGTGGGTTTTCTTTTGCGTCTTTTTTAGGTAATACGCCTTGTTCTTCGAGTTCCTTTCGTTTTTCTGGAGACATAAAATCTTTGGCTAACATGTCGCCTAATGCTTCGGGTGTAAGTGGTTTATCCTTGATAAATTTACCTTTTTCATAATTAAAAATTTCTCTTTTGTCCATACATATATTGTATAGCGGCATATACCACCGGTCAATCATTGTGATTGGGAAGCGCTTTACAATAAAACCAAGATACTTCATGATAGGAAAAACCATTATCTAAACAGGCAAGTACATGGAAAGTTCCAATAAAAAATACCATCAAGCATATGCAATCGCTAGAGCATTGTATACGTTAATATATGTAGGAAGCCGTAAAATGTCTCCAGAAGTTTATATATGTATCGTTCAGGGTGTCAAAATGTCCCAAGGTACTCTTGCTGAAGAGTCGGAGTTCCCCGGTGTTGTAGAATTTTCTCATGAACTAAATTTAGCTTTGCAAAAAAAATAATTGGAAGGATATCTATCTCACCTACATGTTGCAAACTTTAGAAGGAGCCCCGGCAATCATCACCGAAGCGCAAATCAAGAGTTTAGTTATTCTTTTAAGAAATGTGAGGAATATACTAGAGAAAAAAATGTTGTCTTAGTTAAGAACCCCATGGGGTTCTTTTTATTGCAAAATACAATATTTATGTTATAATAAAATAAACTTTATTTGACATGCTAAAAACAAAACAAAACAAAGAGGCAGATGTTGCGGTGCTCAATCTATTTAAGGCACTGCGAAGACTGGTAAAGGGCGAGACTAAGAAATTATCAAAAGCAAACTACAAGAAACTTACTTCTGTAGTACGTTTGATGAATACCAAACCCACCGAGAATAATCTTGAGGTGGTGAAACAATCTTTCCTGAAGAGTATCAAAGGTGATCCTGACTATATTGGCTGCAATGAAACGTATTATTTGATTGAGACGTATACCCCAAAAGAATCGCTGGATTCAATTGTGAAGGAATTGCTCAATATATGTGGATCTAAAGATTTCAAAGCCTCTGTGCTTTTACTTTGGAGCCAAACCATGCGCGATAAAGCGCTTGAAGAAAAACGAAAACTGACAAAATAAGTAACATGGAAAATACGACATCACTTGCCCGATTACGAGTGGGCACAGCAAAAAATATTGCTTTTGGACTTGTAGAATTTATTGTTAACAAAAGGGGTATTTTGTATCCTAAGATAAAAGAAACAGTCTATCAGGCATTACATTTTATGGAGACTGAAAACGGTAAAAGTATTGAAGAATACCGACCTTGCAATACGGGCGCGCGAGAATTGGCTGAGTGGATGATTGATAGTGTGAGTCAATATCGTCGTGCTGCATTTGCGGCATATGTCCGTGCGAAGTTAAATAATGATCCGATTATTGCTAACGTAGAAGAGAAACAGATATTCAACGACGCCTTGGAAGATGTGTCGTATCAGCTAGCTTGTCAACTGAAACACACGAAGTAATGCACAGATCCTTAGAACTTTCAAATGCAATGAGGGAAATTTTCCCTCAAGATTCTAAGAAAGATTTCTGGATTGAGTGTATACGAAGCAAACTCAGTCACCCACATATGAACAGTAATGCTCAAGAATGCACAGGTGATTTGCTTGTCGTGATGGAAAAAGTAAAAGATATTCTCCATCAGAGGCGAAAAGCATTTCTCTGATTGCTCAATACCCCTTCTTTCTGGGGGTATTTCTTTTTTACAGAAAATCTGTACACTGAACCAAATGGAAAACGATATGAAAAAAATTAAAGGAATTGCATTGATCACAGGCGCAACTGGAGATATTGGCGGGGATGTGGTCGCAGAAGGCATTTCCCGCGGATACTTCATATTGGCGTTTGGGCGAAATCAAGATAAATTATTGGCGCTTAAAGATAAGTATCAAGACGCAATAGAAACAGTGTCGCTTGATCTTTCTGACGAGGCACATGTTGAAAGAATACTTAAGGATATGAATCAAAAGTATCCTAAGGTTGATGTGCTGATCAATGGTGCCGGACTTTTTCGTTGGGATTATGAATACGGGAAGGCAACTGTGGATGAGAACAGGCTTGCGGCCATGGAAGACTTGATGGAGCAGAACTATACTTCAAAAGTTCGCTTCATGAAATATTTCAAACCGCTCTATCGTGGGCAGAAAGTAAAAGTGATAGATGTGTCATCTTGGGCCGCGCAGTTTCCGTTGTCGGATTTGATTATCTGGCCGGAATGGGGATATGTATTCTCAATGCGTTCTGTGTCTGCTCGAAACTTGAATTTACAGAAGCAGAATGATCCAACTGATACGTTTAGTTACGATTTGATCGAGCCGAAACTCATTGATACGCCCAAAATGCGGGAGAATATGAAAGATGACTCCGAAGGTCGTCGACCAACAATGCATGTCAATTGGGAAGTTGATGCTCAAAAGCCTGCAGCTCTTGCGAAAAATATCTGGGATCTAGCTGAACAAGAATAATCGAAATAAAATGCCTCGAAAACCTCGGGGCATTTTTTATTTATCTAAAACTCATTCTCACATTCTCAAGTATGTTGGCATGAGTTTTAGGTAAAAGAAAACCCAAGCGCATGTAGGTGTTTCATTTGACAAAAGCCCGTATTTCATTAGACTGAGTCTAAATTTCTTCATAGTAAAAATCAGTCACAATGGAATCAAAATTTAGCCAGAAACAGCTGGATGCTGCAAGAAAGAAAATCATTTTCGCGCTCGATGTGGATGATCTTAAAAAAGCTAAAAACATCATAAATGATTTAGGTCCCCATGTCGGAGGCATCAAGATTGGTTTGGAGACTCAAACAGTTTTTGGTGGTCCAATTATGCTTGATCTGACAGAAAAGCAGGACGTTGATACATTCTATGATGGCAAGTTCAATGACATCCCCGCTACCATTATTGGTGCAACAAAACCTCTCGCAAAACGTGGAGTCGGAATGTTTAATATCCACGCTACAAGTGGTAATGAGGCAATTAAAGCTGCAGTAAAAGCATGTGAAAGTGCAGGTTGTATTGTACTTGTTGTAACTGTGCTTACTTCCATTAGTCCTGAAGAATGCATGGAAATATTTGGCGATACTCCTGAAAACAAGGTGTTACAGTTTGCTCGTAAGGCAAAAGCAAATGGAGCTCATGGTGTCGTGTGTTCAGCAAAAGAACTTCCAGTGCTTATGGCGGATGAAGAAACTCATTCGCTTATAAAAGTGACTCCAGGTATTCAGCCTGAATGGATGCAAAAGAATGATCAACAGAGAGTTATGACACCCTACGAAGCGATCAAAGCTGGTGCTGACTATTTGGTGATTGGAAGAGCAATCAGTCAACCACCTAAAGATCACGAGTATATCCAAGGTGATTCTCTCAAAGCGATTGAACTCATCACTGAAGAAATCGCCAAAGCATTGAGTGAAATGAACATAGAATAAATAATTAGATATCTAAAATTAAAATCCCCTAAAGTGAATCACTTTGGGGGATTATTTTATACTAGCACCTTAGCATCACGCATTGCTTGCATTAGTATAGGCCATTCGTCTTTTGTTTGAGTCACAATATTTCCATCCTTAATGTCTGCATAAACCGCAGGATCTTCTTGTACATATTCCACAAATGGCTTTTGCCATAAAGAATATACAGGGATAGTTTGTTCACCATGCTTGAATTCTGTCTTTACTGATGGAGATCTATTAAATGCACCAACGATGGCGACAACTGTACCTCCATTTTTCTCAATCTCAGTAATGGTTTTTTCTGTGGTGCTGAAATTATTCAATACATCTTCAACTATAACAGTCACATCGCCTTTCCGTATTGAATGCCGCGCAAAAGCCAGATTTGTTTCCTCACGTTCCTTTTCTGACCTTGCCTTCTTCACCTTTTTTTCAGCACATGCATACCTTTTTGTACACACAAGAGCAAGCATCAGTGCCAGCGCGATACCGCCCATTTGAGGACCAATAAATACTGTTATCTTTTCGAGCAAAGCAGGGCTAATTTCGCGTTTTAGTTGTGTAGCGAAGTAGTGTACTAATGTTGGATGTTCTTCGGCTTTGGCGAAGTTTATGTAGATGTCGCCAACATATGCTTTTTCTGTTTGGTCAGGAAGGGGGTATTTACCCGCATACGTGACTAATGGACCTAATCGTTTGCCACCTTGATCTTTCGGACATTCATAGAATCCATCGATCGCATGCATGATACTGATAGGATCATTTTTCTGGTCATTAACGATCTGCATAATAGGTTTTTCGTGTGCCATAGGGAGTGTATTTGTGTTTTTTAAATTTTTTTAAACTTTACCATAGTATGGCTTTATAGCAAGATTTAATCTGCTTTATAAAAATCAGGGGAGTAAGAAGCCTCCTGTCAAAGGACTTATTGACAAATATTTTCTATTTGCTAGGATGAGATGTAATCGCAATTTTGCGCCGTTTTTATTTAGTCTTTTTATTATTACTAGTAATTTTTTATTTCTATGGCAGAACTATTTAAGCGAGACAAGCCACACATCAATGTGGGCACTATTGGTCACGTTGACCACGGTAAAACAACTCTAACAGCAGCTATCCTCCATGTGTTACAGATGGCTGGTAAAGAGGTGAAAATGAAGGGAGTTGGCGATATCGACAACGCTCCTGAAGAAAAGGCTCGTGGTATCACGATTAACATTTCTCACAACGAATACGCAACAGACTCACGTCACTATGCGCATATTGACGCTCCTGGACACGCTGACTACATCAAAAACATGATTACCGGTGCAGCTCAGATGGATGGTGCTATCCTCGTTGTTGCTGCTACTGACGGCGCGATGCCACAAACTCGTGAACACGTGCTTCTTGCTAAGCAAGTCGGTGTTCCAAAAATCATCGTCTTCTTGAACAAAGTAGATATGGTTGATGATAATGACTTGGTTGATCTCGTTGAAGAGGAAATCCGAGAAATCCTTGCAAAACAAGGCTTTGATAAAGATTGTCCAATTATCCGAGGTTCAGGCCTTAAGGCTCTTGAATCAACATCTATGGATGATCCATGGGCACAGAAAGTTATGGAACTCGTTACAGCTCTCGATACCTATATTCCAGTCCCAGAGCGTGATGTTACCAAGCCTTTCCTTATGCCTATTGAAGATATCTTTTCTATCGAAGGTCGAGGTACTGTGGTTACTGGTAAAATCGAACGTGGGATCGTTAAGGTTGGTGAAGATGTTGAAATCGTCGGTATCAAACCAACACTTAAAACGACCGTTACTGGTATCGAAATGTTCAACAAGCAACTCAATGAAGGTATGGCTGGAGACAATGCAGGTATACTTCTCCGTGGAACAAAGAAAGAAGAAATTACTCGCGGACAAGTTCTCGCAAAGCCAGGCTCAGTAACACCTCATGATAACTTCGAATGTGAAGTCTATATCTTGAAGAAAGAAGAAGGCGGCCGTCACACACCATTTTTCGCAGGTTACAAACCACAATTCTACATCCGAACAACTGACGTGACTGGTGATGTTACGCTTCCAGAAGGTACTGAAATGGTTATGCCAGGTGATACGATCAAGCTCGTGGTTAAATTGGTTACTCCAGTTGCCCTCGAAGATCAGACACGCTTTGCAATCCGTGAAGGTGGCAAGACAGTTGGTGCAGGAGTTGTAACTAAGATCATCAAGTAAGCTTACTATCCGAGACTATTGTTCATTCATGACAACACAAACAACAAAACCAAAGACGACTCGCAAGAAAGTCACGAAAGAAGAGGCAAGTGTCAAACTCCGCATTCGCGTCAGGGCATATGAGAATAAAATTCTCGATGCTTCAGTGAAGCAGATTATTGATACAGCTCGAAGGTACGATGCAGTTGTTGTAGGTCCAATCCCACTTCCGACAGAGATCAAAAAGTACACAGTCAACCGCGCATCGTTTGTCTACAAGAATACTCGAGAACAATTTGAGATGCGAGTTCACAAGCGAGTGATTGACATACTTAATCCTAATCAGAAAACGATCGAAGCACTGACAAACTTGAGTTTGCCGTCAGGGGTTGATATTGATGTCAAGATGATGTAAGGTATATCTCTAACCGAGCATGTCGGTTCGCCCGACCTCTACTATATGAAATTTATTCTAGCTACAAAGGAATACATGACAACCTATTTTGCACCGGATGGCAGAGCTATTCCGGTTACGGTTGTTCACGCAGGTCCTATTACGGTAACCCAAGTTAAAACTCAAGAACTCGATGGCTATGACGCTATCCAGTATGGTTCAGGCACTCAGAAAGAATCACGCATGACGAAAGCAGAAATTGGCCACCTCAAAGAATTACAGAAGACCAACATTCTCCGTGAAGTTCGGCTCGATATGCCAGCTGATGTCAAACGTGGCGATACTGCTGATGTTTCATTGTTTACGCCAGGAGATGTCGTCAGTGTTTCAGGTATTTCAAAAGGTAAAGGATTTCAAGGTGTCGTCAAGCGATATAACTTTGCTGGTGGACGTAGAAGTCATGGTCAAAAGCATTCTGAACGTGAAGGTGGATCAATCGGTGGAGGTTTGCGCTCGCGCGTACCGAAAGGCATGCGAATGCCAGGCCGTATGGGAACTGATATGATTACGGTCACTAACCTCGAAATTATCGCTGTTGAATCTGAAACTGGCACAATGCTTATCAAAGGTGCGCTTCCTGGAAGACGAGGTACGCTATTAGAAATCAAGGCAAAATAATACTTGTCCCGTTAGAAAGAAACCAAAAACAATATGACAACAAATCTGAAACAACCAAATACTAGTACAACCAAGCGAAATGAAACGCAGGTTGTTTCTGATGGTATGGAAGTAATAAAGAAACAAAAGAATACCAAAGCAAAGACTGGCAAACCAGTACTTAAGTCTTTGGAAGTGCCTTTGTATACGCAAGCTGGCAAATCTGACAGCATGCTTCCACTTCCACCTGAATACTTTGGTTTGCCTTGGAAAGCTGATTTGGTGCACTATGTAGCAAATGCAATGCTTCTCAATAAACGTGCAGGTACTGCCGATACAAAAAGTCGCGGTGAAGTTCGCGGTGGTGGCAAGAAGCCTTGGCGTCAAAAAGGTACTGGACGAGCTCGACATGGATCAAGTCGTTCACCAATCTGGAAAGGTGGAGGTGTGACCCACGGACCGCTCGCTGAGAAAAACTACAAACAGAAAATAAATAAGAAAATGAAAGTGAAAGCTCTCTTTACTGCACTGTCAGCTAAGGCTAAAGCAGGAGATATTCTTTTCATTGACGCACTAAAACTCGACAACACGAAAACTAAAGATGCAGTGAAGATTATCGGTGCAGTAGGTACTATCAAAGGATTTGAGCGAGCAGCAAAAAATACAAAACGCCAAATTGCGCTTATCCTACCTGATTTGACTTCTCTAATGGATCGCTCATTTAGAAATCTTTCCTCTGTTGAGCTTGTTGCGACCAAAGAGCTCAATGTCGTCAATATTCTCGAATACAAAACAATTATTTTTGTTGATCCGAAAGCAACCTTTGCATTATTCGCGAAGAAATTTGCATAAATTTTATGGCTACTACAACGACTAAAAATCTATACGCACATGTCCTCACACGTCCTCGTATAACTGAGAAGGCAGCACAAGTAAGCACAAAGAATGTGTACACATTTGATATTGCAAAGACGACAACGAAGAACGAAATTATGAAAGCTATAAAGGCTCTCTATAAAGTTACTCCAGTTGCTATCCGTGTAGTGACTATTCCACGAAGAAATGTTATACGACGTGGCAAGGCTGGTGTACAAAGCGGTGGTAAGAAAGCCTATGTATCACTTAAAAAGGGCGACAAAATAGAATTAATTTAATCGTACTGACATGAAGCACTATAAACCTACAACTCCATCACGACGTCACATGACCAATGTATCCTACAGAGGTGTTTTGACAGGCGTTAAGCCCCACAAGGCTCTGACGAGTGGCTTCAAGCGACATTCTGGTCACAACAACCAAGGCCGTATTACCACGAGACACAAAGGTGGTGGCCACAAACGACTCTATCGTGATGTTGATTTTCTATATAACAAAATTGATATTCCAGCCAAGATCACGAGTATTGAATATGATCCAAACCGAAGTGGTTTTATCGCTCTTGCTGTATATCGAGATGGTGAAAAGCGATATGTCTTGGCATCAAAAGCTATGACAGCAGGAACGAGTTTCATCGTTTCAGAAAAAGCACCACTAACTCCTGGTAATCGTTTGCCACTACGACTGATTCCAGTTGGAACTTTTGTATATAACATTGAAGTCAAACCAAAAGGCGGCGCTAAGATTGCTCGCTCTGCAGGTATTTTTGCGCAAGTCATCGCTAATACTGATGGTAAGACTCATATCAAAATGCCTTCGACTGAAGTACGCACAGTATCAGAGAATTGCTGGGCAACAATCGGTGAAGTATCAAATGAAGAATATAAATTGCAGAATTTCGGTAAAGCTGGCCGTTCTCGATGGAAGGGTATTCGTCCAACAGTTCGAGGTTCTGTCATGAATCCAGTTGACCACCCATACGGTGGAGGTGAAGGACGACAAGGCCGTGGCACTCGAAGGCCTAAGACTATGTGGGGTAAAGTCACTGGTGGACGCAAGACTCGCACACCAAAGAAATACTCAAACACCTTTATCGTCTCACGACGCAAAACTGGCAAATCAAGGAAGTCCCAATAAATCAAAAACAACTCCTCGCGGAGTTGTTTTACATTTGTTAAGATTACGATATGGAATCATATGAAAAAGATAAACAAGCTTTTACTATCTCTGGACGTATTCGAAGTATGCGGCACGCGTGTCGAGGACTACTCATCTTTATAAAAAATGAGCACAATGCTTGGCTGCATATCGTAGCGCTTATTGCTGTGGTGATGCTTGGCATGTATTTTTCTATTTCGTCTATCGAATGGTTGTTTATAATCCTAGCTGTCGGTATCGTCTTTGTCGCGGAAGCCTTTAACACTGCGCTAGAGATCGATATGAATCTGACGAGTCCTGAATTCAACCCCAAAGCTCGTGACACCAAAGATATAGCTGCAGGGGCTGTGCTCATCACCTCACTTGCCGCACTTCTCATCGGCCTCATCATATTTATACCAAAAATACTCTGGTGTTTTAAATAAAAAGACTAATAAATTGGGCTTTTTTAGATGTACGCAAATGCAAGGGAAATCCTTGCATTTTTCTGTAGTTATGGTATAGTGTCAACAAATTCATTGTTAAACAAACAAAAAAACAAATAAGCCATGCTGTACTTAAACATTTTGCCCGATACCTGGGGAATCCCATATGGTAATTCGATTGTATTAGGGATACTAATAATTCTTTTGGTGGTGTTTTTAATATACCGCAAAAGGATTTTTGCCCGATTTAAAACTCATAAGTCAGATAAGACGATCGGATTGAATGATCCAATTGTTGATGAAACAAACAGGTCAAAATTTGAAAATGGGAAAGCAATTATTGTGGCCACTGCTGATCCGAATGTTCGTCCACTTAAAAAAGCTGAAGAAGAAAAACAAGCTATTCCAGTGTCGGATGTAAATGAAAATAAAGCTGATGAACAAACTCTGGCAGTGAACTATGTTGCACCAGAGCCTGAGGCATTGCCATTTGCTGCTTTTCTGCCGGAAGATGCCAATGACTTAAATTCTGTCATCTCGGCGCATAAGAACATTCCAAAAATTGCCCTTAATGCAGAGGAATCCAGGAAAATTCTTGGAATGTTCGCAAAGGACTATGAGAGTACGATTCCTGATTTCTTTTCTAAATTGGAAACACAAAATGGTTTCGCATTAATTATGGAAACTTTTGATGGTTTTACTTTGCCGCATATGTTTGCCGGTTATTCAGAAAAGGAACTTGCGGTTAAAAAAACAGCCCTTGCCTTGTTGAAAGATATTTTGGGTGGAATTGAAGCCTATCCCGATATTGAAATAATGGAACGGCAATTAAGGAATACCTATCCATACAACCGCATGGAAAATGTCCTTCCTACCCTTGGGGAACGCGTGAAAGTAATTTCCTGCGAAGAAATAAAAAAGATCATTGGTACAATTGAGATAGCTGGTAATGAGCTCAATGACGCCCGTGAAGAAAATTCCGGGAACGATTTGATTGCAGAGGAATTAATTGAAAAAATCGCCGATCTTGTCAACTCAGCAATTGATATCTTGAAGCGTACATTGCTTTCAGAAAAAAGTGTTAATGATCTCAAAGATAGGCTCTACCCTTGCCTGATTAGGGTGATTTCACTTATGAAAGCCGGAGAGGAAGCACGTGCTTTTGATGTAGCCAAAGATATTACCGATTTGAAGAAAAAAGCTTTTGCAGAATTTACAGCAAAGGAAAAACTAAAAGATGAGGTAAAACCTGAAAACAAATCAGTACGCAGGAAAGTGGTGAAAAAAAATGCCGGTAATGGAATTGAAGAGTCAGCTTCTGAACAAATAACTCTGCCTACTGCTTTACAGGAGGAAGTATCCCCTAATACTAATGGTAGTGAAATTATAAATGAAGCAGAAAATAATTTGACGGAACCGGTAGTAAAAGAAGAGGCAGTAACTGCTTAATAAAAGCAATTGCAGCAAACCCAGGAAATTATCCTGGGTTTTTTATTTTGCCTGTATAGAGCTTACTGCTGTAGGATTTGACTTTGTACAGCAATTTGTTAGTATGGGAGAACTAGCTCAGAGGAGCTATTTTATTTCATACATGACACGATCCATCAAAAAAGGTCCTTACGTTGACCCAAAATTGCTCAAGAAAATCGAAGGTAAAGACCCCCTAAAGACTGGGGCTATTCGTACATGGTCACGAGCATCTCAAATCGCCCCTGAGATGGTAGGATTCATGTTCGGAGTTCACAATGGCAAGACACACGTTGAAGTCTTGGTGACCGAAGACATGGTAGGACACCGATTGGGCGAATTTTCACTTACTCGTAAATTTACTCGTCACGGCGGTAAGATGCAGAAAGAGCTTGAAGCTAAAGCAAAAGAATCTGAAATAGCACAAGCAAAGGCTGCTAAAGCTGCAACTGATACTAAGGCAACTAAGAAATAATATGAAAGCTTCTATTTCCAACTTACGCCAATCTCCACGCAAGGTCCGCCTTGTCGCAAGTCTTATCAAAGGCATGCCTGTTGCTACGGCTGAACTTGAGCTTGCATTTCTCACTAAGCGTGCAGCATTGCCATTTATGACACTACTAAAATCAGCAGTAGCAAATGCAGTAACCGCTGGAGTTCCGAAGGAAACTCTTATGGTCAAAGAAGTGCGTGTTGACAAGGGGGTAACACTTAAACGTATGATGCCTCGTGCTCGAGGTAGTGCGTATCGTATCAACAAACGCTCAAGTCATATTTTGATGACATTAGCTCAAAAAGTCGAAAAGGTAAAACCAGCAAAGAAAGCTGTTACTAAAAAAGTTTCTAAATAATTTGTATGTCAAAAATCGTCCATCCATATGCCCATAGGTTAGTCATTCTCCGAGATTGGAAGTCTCGTTGGTTTGCTACCGACCAAAAGTACAAAGACTTTTTGCGTGCTGATGTTTTGATAAGAGAATTTCTTGAAAAGCGACTTCGTGGTTCATACGTTTCTTCAATCGAAGTAGAACGCAATCAAAAAATGTTCCGGATGATTATCCGAACATCTCGTCCAGGCATGATCATTGGTCGCTCAGGTGAAGGCTCAATCAAGCTTAAGGCTGATATTTTGAAAGAACTCAAGAAAAAGGGGATTGCAGTTCCATCTGAACTTCGTCTTGATATTGTTGAAATCCAAAATCCAGAAGCAGATGCAGGTATCGTTGCATATATGATTGCAGAAGGTCTTGAGAAACGATTGACGTATCGTCGAGTGCTCAAGCAGACGATTGAAAAAGTCATGGCCGTCCGTGGTGTTCTCGGAGCACGTATCGTTTTGGGTGGACGACTCGGAGGTGCTGAAATCGCTCGAAGTGAAGAAATCAAACGTGGCTCGATTCCACTACAGACATTTAGAGCTGATATCGATTTTGCTCGGGAGAAAGCGCATTTGCCATACGGAGATGTTGGTATTAAAGTTTGGATTTACCGTGGAGAAATCTTTGCTGATAAGCGTGCTGCCCCAGGTGGAACAACTAAAAACTTTTCATAATAATTAAACTCCTATGTTACTACCAAAGAAAGTTAAATATAGAAAGTGGCAGCGCGCGAGAAAGGATATGGATTCTCTGACGCCTGATACCCGGGGTATTACGCTCTCGTTCGGCTCGTTTGGGCTCAAGGCGCTTGCTGCTGCTCAGATCAAATCAAACCAGCTTGAATCTGCTAGAAAAGCTATGACAAGGGCTCTTGGTAAGGGTGGACGAGTGTGGATCCGAATCTTTCCGGACCGACCGATTACAGCCAAGCCTGCTGAAGTAGGTATGGGTAAAGGCAAAGGGGATTTACAGGGATATTGTTTCGAAGTTCGCCCAGGAAGAATTATTTTCGAAATCGATGGTGTTGATGCAGTTGTTGCCAAAGAGGCCCTCCGTAAGGCTGGGACCAAGCTACCAGTAAAGACAAAAGTTATTGCTCGCTAGTCTCAAGCTCGACAAACATCAAAAAATAAGTATAGTGATTGAACATGAAAGACATACATCAAATGACAACTGACGCATTGGCAACCAAGCTAGAAGCTACTCGAGAGAGTTTGCGGTCATTTCGATTTACACTTTCTGGTGCTAAGACAAAGAATATCCGTGAAGGCAAAGCACACAAAAAGGCAGTTGCTCAGCTATTAACTGAACTTCGAATGCGTACAAAATAATCCTATGGAAACCAAAACACCAAAAATTAAAAAGACATTGCAAGGGGTTGTAACTTCAAACAGCATGGATAAGACTGTTGTTGTACTTGTGAACCGTTTCGAGAAGCACCCAAAGTATCAGAAATACGTCAAGATGTCTAAGAAATATAAGGCACATGTTGATGGTGAAAAAATCCCAGTTGGCACGAAAGTCATGATTGAAGAATGTCGCCCACTATCAAAAGATAAGCATTTTATCGTTGTTAAATAAATTTTATGGTACAAGACGGCTCAATGGTAAAAATCACAGACAATGCAGGAGGCACACTCGGCAAAGTTTTCAAAGTGCTTGGCAGTTCTAAACGCCGTTATGCTGGTATAGGCGACGTCGTCGTTATTTCAGTCAAGATTGCCCAACCTCGCAAAGGTGTCAAGAAAAAGGATGTGCATCACGCTGTTGTCGTACGTACAACAAATGCGTTTCGCCGAAAAGATGGTTCGTATATTCGATTTGATGACAATGCAGTTGTGATTATCGGAAAAAACAAGCAGCGTTATGAACCTATCGCAGGACGTGTTTTCGGACCGATTCCGCGAGAGCTTGGTGAGCGAGGTTACCAAAAGATTATTTCACTAGCACCAGAAGTTATATAACTATATGCACGTCAAAAAAGGAGACAATGTCATAGTGTTAACCGGCAAAGATAAAGGCAAGCGCGGCCAAGTGGTAAAAGCTATGCCCCAAAAGAACATGGTGATCATTGAAGGCATCAATATGAAGAAAAAGCACAAGAAGCCAACTCGAACAACAAAAGGGCAGACTATTGAACTCGCATTCCCACTTCATATTTCGAATGTGAAACTTGCCAGTGAGAAAGCCCCGAAGAAGCAAAAAGCAGCTAAAAAGAAAGCATAAATACTATGGAAACTGTCAAACAAAAAACTGAAAAAGCATACGATGTCATGAAGAAGCAATTTGGCTACACTAATGTCATGTCATCTCCTAAGGTTACAAAGATTATCATTGCTTCAGGTACAGGTAGTGGTATCAAGCGCGATAAGAATCGCAATACCTTTATCATGGAGCGAATCGGCAAAATCTCAGGACAAAAACCTTCAACAAAGCAGGCAAAGAAATCCGTTGCAAGCTTCAAGGTTCGCCAAGGTGATCCTATTGGCGTGATGGTGACACTTCGTGGTACTCGAATGCAGGCATTTCTCGATAAGCTTATCAATGTTGCATTGCCTCGAACCAAGGACTTTCGTGGTATTGATCAGAAAATTGTTGATTCAATCGGTAACCTCACTATGCCTATCAAAGAACATACTATTTTCCCAGAGACAGCAGACGAAGAGCTCAAGGATGTCTTCGGTCTTGCGATTACGATCGTAACGACAGCTAAATCTCGCGACGAGGCATTAGAATTTTTCAAACACATCGGCATACCATTTAAAAAATAAAAGCAATAAAAAAATCTTCACGAGTGAAGATTTTTTTATTGCATAATGTTGGATTCCTCTATACAATGTACCTATGGAAAAATTTAGTTTCGAAAAGAAAAATACTATTGACGTACATTCAGAGCAAACCCAGGTAGAATCTTGGCTTGCAAACGGTGAAATCTCCCCAGAATCTTACGCTCCACTTGCGCGTCTCTATAAGCTCCGTCAAGATGTTTCATTGTTGCCCCGAGAATAATATTATGACATTCGATGATTACATTAATGAGATAAAAGCGAGTCCTGATTTGGCTGAAGGTGACAAAGCCAAGGCTATTGCACTATTGACGTCGCGTGCGGTGACGCCTTCGATGCTCGATGAAGTGCAGGCTATTATCGATGCAGCATACGACAAGGAGTATGCCAAAGTTACTGCCCAAAGAAATGCGAGCTTACGCCACCCTCCTGAATCAGATCAGCCTATTGCGGCTTAAATGCTACATTGACAACGAAACCTTATTTTGCTATTGTGTCCTTAGGTTCATACGGACCTTTTTTATTTGGTTAATCCGTTTTACTCCTTGAGCAAGCACTACATACGTGCCAATTCAAGAAATAACACGTGACATTGCCAGAGAGAAATAAGCAATTTATTTATGGCAAAAAAATCAACCGTTGCACGGTCATTACGAAAACCAAAATTTAGCACCCGCAAAGTTAATCGGTGTTTTCGCTGTGGTCGCACGAGAGGTTTTATGGGGGATTTCGGACTTTGCCGTATTTGCTTTCGTGAGCTTGCCAATGAAGGCAAGATTCCTGGTATCCGCAAATCATCTTGGTAATATTATTTTCGACTAACACTATTTTATGGACCCTATTGCAGACATGCTCATAAAAATCAAGAACGCTAGTATTGCTTCGCATGAAGTGGTACTTACGCCTGCATCAAACATGAAGCGCTCGCTTTTGGAATGTCTAAAGCGTGCAGGTTATGTTGCAGGGTTTACAGAGAAAACACTTAAGAATCATCCAATATTTGAAATCGAACTCCTCTACAAAGATGGCAAGCCTCGCATCACTGATGTTGTTCGCGTGTCCAAGCCATCACGCCGAATGTATATGCAAGTCAAAGAAATGAAGCCTGTCAAAAATGGTCACGGTATTCTTATCGTCTCAACATCAAAAGGCATCCTTTCTAACAGTGAGGCGCGCAAAGAATTAGTTGGCGGCGAAGCAATATGTAAAATTTGGTAATACTTATACAACCTATATGTCACGAATAGCCAAAAAACCAATAGCAATTCCTCCAGACATCACCATCAAAGTTGATGGCAGTGTTATTACTGTAACCGGTCCGAAAGGCACTCTAACAAGAACATTTTTACCAACTATTGCTATTACAGTAGAATCAAATGAGCTCATCTTAGTGCCTCAAAATGATGCTCCAGCTACACGTGCACTTTGGGGGACATATGCATCACATTTGAAAAATATGATTACAGGGGTGACGACACCATTTTCCAAGAAACTTATTTTAGAAGGCGTTGGCTACAAATCAGAAGTCTCTGGTAAAAATCTTGTCCTAGCGCTGGGCTTCTCACATCCAGTTTCAATGCCAATACCAGAAGGTCTTACGGTTACTGCTGAGAAAAACCAGATCACTGTTACAGGCATTGATACTGAATCCGTTGGACAGTTTACAGCCACAATACGTTCACTGAAGAAACCAGAACCATATAAAGGAAAAGGATTTCGATATGATGGAGAAGTTATTCGTCGTAAGCAAGGTAAGAAAGCAGCATAGTACATTTGTATGAAAATGAAAAACAAAAAAACTGAAAAGCGATTGCGCATCAAGCGAAAAATCAAGATGAAAATATCAGGTACTTCAGAGCGTCCACGACTTACAGTATTTCGATCAAATAAATTTATCTATGCTCAGCTTATTGATGATGTCAAAATGGTAACACTTGCGCAGGCTTCTGATAGTAAGATTACAAAAGGTACAAAAAATGAGCGTGCAAAAGAAATCGGCAAAGCAATCGCCAAGGCTGGTATCGACAAAGGGATCACAAACGTTGTGTTTGACCGCAATGGATTCAAGTATACTGGTAGAGTAAAATTATTGGCTGATGAAGCACGCAGTGGCGGACTATTATTTTAACTATTATTATGGAACCAGAACAAGCAACAACTAAAATACCAGAGAATGCACCAGCTGAGGCACCTGCGTTTGATCGTCCACGACGAGGTACTCGCGGTGGTGGAGGTAGTGGTCGGGGAGGTCGCGGTGGATCTTTTGCAAGACCAAAGCCTGAATTTGACCAGAAGATAGTTTCAATCCGACGTGTAACTCGTGTTGTTTCCGGTGGTCGCCGTATGAGTTTCTCAGTTGCTATGATTATAGGAGACAAAAAGGGTTCAGTAGGATTTGGTACTGGCAAGGCATCAGATACAGCGCTCGCTATCGCCAAAGCTCTCAAGCATGCTCGAAAAAACATGATTACAGTCTCGATGACAAAGACTGGATCAATCCCGTATGACATATCTGCCAAATTCGCAAGCTCACGTGTTATGTTGATGCCAAACCGTGGCAAGGGAATCGTAGCCGGCAGTACTGTTCGTGATATCGTTATCCTCCTTGGTCTTAAAGACGTCACAACCAAGATTTATTCACGAAGTAAAAATGGTCTCAATAATGCACAAGCAACAATCAAAGCATTAAGTAGTATTGCCAAGAAGCGACGTGTATCTGTTGTTGAAGAGGCTCAAGCATTCACTCAATAAAATTATATGCAATTCCATACACTACAACGCAAAAATAAAAATCCAAAAAAGATTACTGTCGGCCGAGGCGGTCGTCGCGGTAAAACTTCTGGGAGAGGAACCAAAGGTCAGAAAGCTCGTGCGGGGCACAAGATTCGCCCAATGATTCGTGATATCATAAAGAAGCTTCCAAAGCGACGTGGTCGCGGTAAGAATAGTTTCAAAAGTTTTGCGTATAAGCCAAAAACAGTCAATCTTGCAGTGCTTGAAAAGCATTTCACAACTGGCGAAGTGGTGACACCAAGCAGTTTGCTTGCTAAGGGTCTCATTACAAGGACCAAGGGTGTTACTCCTCGTGTAAAAATATTAAGTGATGGTGAACTTACTAAGAAGCTTACAATCAAGGATTGTCTCGTTTCAGTAGTGACTCGAGAAAAGCTTACCACCGGAGGTAGTACTATTTTATAAAACAAATGGAAAAGCTAAAAAATAAGATAAAAATTATTCTTCATGACAAACGGCTCTTGAAGCGAATCGGTTTTGTCATTTTAATGTTAGCAGCATTTAGATTGCTTGCGGCAATTCCAATTCCTGGCATTGATGCGGCACGACTTGCACAATTCCTCTCAACAAATCAATTTTTCGGCATTCTCAATATTTTTTCTGGCGGTGGACTTTCAAATCTGTCTATCATCATGCTTGGGGTAGGACCTTTCATTACGGCATCTATCATCATGCAGCTTTTGACACTCATGGTTCCAAGGCTCAAGTCACTCTATCAAGAAGAAGGCGAAGCTGGTCGCAAGCGCTTTACGCAGTATTCAAGGCTTTTGACGGTACCGCTTGCAGCACTCCAGGGCTTTACACTCCTTATTGTTCTTAACCGCCAAGGTATTATTGAATCATTTACACCGTTTGCAATTGCAGTTAACTTGATCGTCATTATTGCCGGATCGATACTTCTTATGTGGATCGGCGAGCTTATTTCAGAATATGGCATCGGTAATGGTGTCTCACTCATTATTTTTGCAGGTATTGTATCCCAAATGCCACGGGAAATTAGCCAATTGATTTTTAGTTACGACCCATCGCAAATTCCAATCTACATATTATTTGCTGTAGTCGCGTTTGTTATGATTGCCGGTGTCGTTATGGTCACCGAAGCAGAACGACCGATTCCAGTCACTTATGCTAAACAAGTACGAGGCTCACGAGTATCAGGTGGCACATCGACGTATATTCCACTTCGTATCAACCAAGCTGGTGTTATTCCGATCATCTTTGCATTAGCCATATTGCTTTTCCCACAGCTGTTAGGGAACTTACTAGCAACCTCTACGAACGGATTCCTTCACCAAGCATCAACCGTACTGTTATCATTTACTCAAGGTTCAGTCGCATACGGTATCGCATACTTCGTTTTGGTTTTCCTCTTTACGTACTTCTACACTGCGGTGACCTTTGATCCACATACGATGGCAGAAAATTTGCAGAAAGGTGGCGCATTTATTCCAGGTATTCGTCCAGGTCAAGCAACGGAAGAATACGTTGGAACGATTGTGACGCGTATTACGCTCCTAGGTGCACTATTCTTAGGCTTTGTGGCAGTGTTGCCGCTTATCATGCAAGCTATTAGTGGTATTACAACGATCGCTATCGGTGGTACTGCACTCCTTATCGTTGTCTCAGTTATCATCGATCTCTTGAAAAAAATTGATGCCCAGGTGTCAATGAGGGAATACTAAAAATAGCGAGTATGGCACCATACTCGCTATTTTGTTGTTTTCATTTATACTACAAATATGCATCCAGAAACCTTTATCTTCATTGGCCGGTCAGGCTGTGGGAAGGGTACCCAAGCCAAGTTATTGATAGATATACTCAAAGCTCGCGATCATGATCGTGATGTTTTCTATTTGGAAACCGGTGCGCAATTTCGCGAATTAATAAAAAAGCCGACGTTCACTAGTTCACTGGCGTATGATATTTATAAGTCTGGTGAATTACAACCATCATTTCTCGCTATTCATGTATGGTCACATGAATTTATCGCCGGCTTAAATGGCAGACAGCATATGGTGCTCGATGGCACACCAAGAGGTCTAGGGGAAGCAATGATTCTCGATGGAGCGCTTCGCTTCTATCAGCGAGTAAAGCCAACTATAGTGTATATGAATGTAAGCAATGCATGGTCCCAAGAGAGATTACGAGACCGCAAGCGTTCGGATGATCGCAGTCAAGATGAGGTAACCAAGCGTCTGGCTTGGTTTGATAAAGATGTAATGCCTGCAGTTGAGTATTTCCGTAATGAGCCGTGGTATAACTTCATTGAAGTAAATGGTGAACAATCTATAGAAGTAGTTTGGGCAGAGCTTCAGGAGAAAATAAATTTTTCTAAATAAAAAGTTTTCAGAGGATTTTTTTGGTCCTCGGTTCTCCTCTTTGCTTTCGCAAAGAGGCCAGACTAAAAAAATCCTCTGAAAACTTTTTATTGGTTCAGGTAACTGGTCATGTATTTAGTCATATGGTCATCATCAAAACTGACAAAGAAATAGCAATACTTCGTGAAGGCGGCAAAAGGCTCGCTTGGATTTTAGATATGGTAGCCAAGAAAATTGTTCCAGGAATTACTACGGGCGAACTCGATAGCTATGCAAAACTTCTAATACATGAAGGCGGTGATACTGCAGCATTTTTAGGCTACACACCTGATGGTGCAAATTATCCCTATCCCGCGGCTCTTTGTACATCAATTAATGATGAAGTAGTACATGGCATACCGACAAATCGTAAACTCAAAAAAGGTGATATTGTTTCGATTGATCTAGGACTTAAACATGATGGTATGTTTACTGATCACGCGAGGACTATTGCCGTTGGTAAACCAACCAAGCAGCTACAAAAATTACTTTCGACAACCGAAGAAGCTCTCATGATAGGAATACAAGCTGCAAGGGGTGGGAGCACAGTAGGCGACGTAGGCGCTGCAATTGAGGCTTATGTGAAGCCTTATGGCTACGGTATTGTGCGTGAGCTTGCAGGGCATGGTGTTGGTCGAGCAATCCACGAAGATCCCTATGTGCCGAATTTTGGTAAAGCGGGCAAAGGTGAACGGTTGGTACCTGGCATGGTTATAGCGATCGAACCGATGCTAAATCTAGGAAGCAAAGAGGTTGTATTTGAAGATGATGGCTACACAGTCAAAACCAGAGATGGCAAACAAAGTGCACATTTTGAGCATACGATTCTTATCACCAAAGGAGAGCCTGAAATTTTGACAAGTTTAAATTAAAATTCCGCCAGATGGCGGAATTTTAATTTAAAAACCTTTAACTCTTTTTCTTGTCAGGCAGAATTTCATTGAGACCTTTAATTGATATATATGGAGATAATATGGTAGCTGCAAGATATGCGATTGAACCTGTTTCCATAAGCTCATGAGCACTGTATCCGGTCGCCCCTGCTCCGAATAGTATTGCCAAAGCGCCACCAAATTTTATAATATTTTTTTTAATATTTGAAGCAGTTTCTGGGTGCTGCTCTTCTTGTTGTATTGTGATTTGATTTGCTTCTGTATATATATCTTTTGCCTTAGTGAGTAATGCAGCTTCCTCTTGTGTTTTTGGTGTTACAGTCTCATTAATTAACTCATCCATAAGTGCGTCTTGAGCAATTTCTGCTGTTTGATCTGTGTTTGTATTTGTTCCTGTTTCCGCACGTTTCCCGATACCTGGCATTATTTCCATAATTTTTTATTTAAACTTATAATTTATTCGCTTTTCTGTATTTTCTCCAAATCTCCGTTAAGTGAATCGATGAGAGAATTAAACTCTTTGAAAAAGAGGGTTTTTTCTTCCTCAGATGCTAAACCGTCCTTGATTTTTTGTGCTAATTGTGTGATTTCTTCGTCAGTCATAGTGGTGGGTGATTAATAATGATTATCTCTATTATAGCGGGGAACAACAGTATGTCAAAGATAAAATCCCCTCCGCACAAACGAGTGTGGAGGGGATTATTAGTTATTTGCTATAGCATACTTAGTAGTTGAAACCTCTTCTATTACAGTAGACGTTCCATCCACCACCTTTTTTTCTTTGCTAAGCTTTTTAATATTCTTAGCTCTCTTTGCTGCATTATAACTACAGCCATCGATTGAAGTTATTTTTCCAACTATCCACTTTATGAATTCCATAATTTGATTTTTTTAGATTATATACTATTTATACTCTTTTGTCAATACATATACAGTGCGAGTTTGTATAGGTTATTTTTCAAAGTATTCTATAATACAAACAATGCAGCCGACGTTTAATGAACTTCCTAAATTTCAAACTCCTGAAGAGGAGCTTACTTACTTGCGAGAACATGTTGCGAGGCGTGAACAGGAACTAAAAGAGCAAGGAACTCCAGCTTCCACAGAAAGTGTTGCCAAAGAGGCGATTGCTTCCTATAAAGAAATTCCGCAGGAGCAAGTGTTAACTACGAACATCCAAGTTACTAAAAAAGAAATCGAAGGTTTTGCACTTCCGCTTACACCTGAACCTCATGATACAAAAATGGAAGAGCTTTTAGGGGTACTTTTGTCGCGTGGGGTAAAGGTCGCGCTTGAGATGGCAAATGGATTTCATAATCCTCATATTGATGATGACTTTCATCGTTTTTTGGCACAGTATCTAATCGCTACCCATGCTGTACCCGGACTCAAAGATGGCACACCAATTTTCAAAGGACTTAATATGTCGCTTTTTGAGATTACATTACCGCCAGTAGCTGCTGGTAAAGAACGTGGCTTCAAGGAACTCCTCGGCGCTATGGAACAGTTTTATGCAGGCATGCAATCTGTCGCAAGTGATACATCCAATAAAACCAAAGAGTATTACACGATAGAAATAGCACTCTCAAGTGCAAGTGATGAAGTGATTATTTATGCGGCTATACCAGCGGGGAAAGGTCCGCTTTTTGAGAAACAAGTGTTTGCTTTCTATACCGATGCTAAGATTCGTGAAATTACTGATGATTATAATATTTTCAATGCAAACGGTAGTGCAGCAGGGGCGTTTGCAACACTTGCAGAGTCCGATGCCTTGCCGATAAAAATGCATGACACACTCGATCATGATCCAATGAACTCTATCTTAAATGTCTTTACTAAAATGAAGCGTGTTGGTGAGGGGGCAGCAATACAGTTTGTTATTGCACCTGCAGGGGATAAATTTATTAAACGCTTTACATCGATGCTTGCTGATCTAAAAGACGGCATGACGATTAAAGAATCTGCCGATAAGAACAATATTGGCGCAGCCTTTCTGTCTGCTTCTAAGGATTTGATTTTTGGTGGAACTAAAAAAGAGAAAGAAAAGAAAATCGACGATAATGCAGTCACAAAAGTTGGCGAGAAAATCAAAAGTACGATTGTCGTAAGTGGTATTCGTATTATTGCTTCTGCAGAAACCAAAGAAAGGGCAAATAATATTTTATCTGAGCTTGAATCAGCATTCAACCAATTTGCAGAACCAAACAGTAACAAATTTATATTTAATAAAATAAATGATAGAAAGTTGGCGGAACTTTTTCATGCATATTCGTATCGATTGTATGAAGAGAGTATTATGATGCCATTAAATTTTACTGAGTTATCGACTGTTTTCCACTTTCCGATGGGTGTTGGTAATCCGCAGTTAAAAGAAGCCAAGGCTGGTATTGCGCCTGCACCTGTGGATATGAGTACGGACGGCATCTTGCTTGGCTACAACGAATATCGAGGCATGAAGACTCCCGTACATATGAAGCGAGAAGACCGTATGCGACATTTCTATGTTATCGGTCAGACAGGTACTGGTAAGACCGGTATTTTAAAGTCAATGATTGCGCAGGATATCAAAAATGGCGAAGGTTGTTGCTTTATTGATCCGCACGGCAACGATGTACAAGATATTCTTTCGTATGTACCAAAAGAGCGTATCGATGATGTCATCTACTTTGACCCAGCATACATTCCGCGACCAATGGCGCTTAATATGCTTGAGTATGATCCCCGTTTCCCAGAACAAAAGACAATGGTGATCGACACTCTCATGCTCATATTCAATCAGCTTTTCGATATGAAGACAGGTGGTGGGCCGATGTTCGAACAATATTTCAAAAATAGCGCGTATCTCGTTATGGATCACTTGGAAAGTGGTAGCACACTTCTTGAAATTACGCGTGTCTTGGCAGATAAATCGTTCCGCGATATGAAGCTCTCGCATTGCAAAAATCCAATCGTCAAACAATTCTGGGCTGGCGCTGAAGCAACCACGGGGGATCAGGGTCTTGCGAACTTTGTGCCATACGTGACGTCAAAGTTTGATGTCTTTATATCGAACGAATTCATGCGGCCTGTTGTGCTCCAAGAGAAGTCTGTGCTTAATTTCCGAGACATCATGGACAACAAGAAAATTCTTCTCGTTAATCTTTCCAAAGGCCGTCTCGGTGAACTCAATGCAAATCTTATCGGTATGCTTATTGTTATGAAGCTCCAAATGGCAGCACTATCTCGTGTTGATTCATATGGTAAAACGTTAGCTGATTTCTATCTCTACATCGATGAGTTCCAAAACGTGACGACGCCTGCGATCGCTTCTATTCTCTCTGAGGCGCGTAAATATCGTCTGTCGCTCAACATGGCACATCAATATATCGCTCAGCTTCCGGAAGACATCAAAGGTGCAGTTTTCGGTAACGTTGGCTCGATGGCAGTGTTTCGAGTCTCTCCTGAAGATGCAGGATTCCTGGAATCGAAATTCGCGCCAACATTTACTGCTCAGGACATTACCAAGCTTGATAACCGTAATGCGTACATGAGCATGATCATCAATGGTGCACCATCACTGAAGCCATTCAACATTGTTACGGCTGATTTTCCTAAAGCAGATTTCTCTATGGTTGATAAACTCAAAGAACTTTCATACTTGAAATATGGTAGCGATAGGGAAGAAGTCGAAGCGGCAGTATTTGCGAAATTTGATCAGTCCAGGTAAGTATAAAGAAATCAGAAAGATTTTTCTTGTTGCGGGACTCGCTTCGCTCAAACAAGTCCTCACTACAAAAAATCTTTCTGATTTCTTTATTTGTTCTGGTATACTTTCTTCATGTCAAACTATACAGCATTTGAAGTTGTAATTACCGCCATCGTTGTGAAGGACGGCAAGTATTTGATCACTCAGCGGTCAAAAGATAAGAAACGTTTTCCAGAAATGTGGACGGTGCCAGGTGGACATTTGGAGCCAGCGGATTTTCTCGAATTTCCGAAAGACACAGAACACTATTGGTACAATGTCCTTGAGCAAACCCTTCGTCGTGAAGTCAAAGAAGAAGTTGGCATCGAGATAGGTGATGTCGAATATGTGACGTCGCTCGCTACGGTGCATACTGATGGTGCGCCATCGCTCGTGATTTCGTCTATGGCAGAATATGTGGGAGGCGATATTATTCTTCAAGAAGGTGAGACACAAGACTTTGCGTGGGTGAGCCTTGAAGAAGCAAAGGGGTATAACCTTGTCGATGGTATTTATGATGGACTCGTGATGGCAGATGCAAAGAGGAAAGGAATACAGAAAGAATGGAAACGAGCATACTAATATAGTCATTTGCTCTGTATAGACTTCTCTAGTAAGATACAAGCATCTTTATTCGTAATTAATTTTATATGCCACGACCAAACGACGAGCAATCACTTATTATAATAAAACCTGATACCCTTCAGCGTAATCTTGTTGGAGAAATCATCTCTCGATTTGAACGTAAAGGCCTTAAGGTAATAGGGTTAAAAATGATGACCGTTGATGATGCGGTTCTCAAAGAGCACTACGCACATATAGTAGATAAGCCATTTTTCCCAGGAATATTGAATTACATGAAATCAACGCCTGTCGTCGTCGTGGCTCTTTCTGGTATTAATGCTATCTCCGCTATACGGCTTATTGTTGGGCCTACAAGAGGGTATGAAGCAGGTGCGGGGACAATCCGAGGCGATTACTCAATGAGTGCTCAATCAAATTTGGTGCACGCTTCTGACACTGTTGAAGCAGGTGAAATAGAAATTAAGCGTTTCTTTGACTCAAAAGAACTCTTTGATTACAAAAAAATTGATATTGATTTTATCTACGCAGATCACAAAGATGCATAAAAATTGCCCCATGCGGGGCAATTTTTGTTTTGAAACAATTATTATGAAAGTCTAGATTGCCAAGGTATGAGCAACAGTCTATACTCAAAGTAGGATTATTTTTTAGTGTATTACTTAGAACAATTTTTTTATGGGAATTTCTGATTTGTAGGTATGGATGCTATCTTCGGATGACTGAAATACTTACTTTCGAACACCCACGTAGCTACTATGGCTATGGTAATCACTAAAGAATAATCCTAAAAAAGACCTCTGCATCGCAGGGATTTTTTTATTCCTCTACATAGTGTAGACTAATGCCATGACATTGATGCGCCGAGAGCTTGGCTACACATTGCTGGGCTTTATAGCTTTTATTTTCCTCACAAATCTCATTGCGAGCGTTTTCTATTGGTATATAAGTATGTGGTGGTTTGATATGCCAATGCATTTCTTGGGGGGAGTATGGCTCGCTTTGTTTGGGTATTGGTTGTTGCTAGTTATTTTCGAACGAAAACATTTGGCTATTTCAGATATTAGGAGTATTCCCACTATACGTCTCATGTTGTTCGTATTAATTCTTGGTATATCATGGGAATTTTTTGAATTTGTCGTAAGTCATACTACTGGTGCAATGTTGGGTAACACTGTAGATTCCTTGAGTGATATCTGTTTTGATCTTGCGGGGGGATTGGTGGGATTGCTGTACCTTAAATCCGTGGGTACTAGCATTAAAGAAAATATTACTCCAGCGGAATCAATACAGTAAAAAAACCTAGCGAGCGTTTGAGATACATGCAAGGCTAGGGTATACTATTTTTATGGATAAAAATTCTGCACGTATTACATTTTGCGCTGGCGCAGGTACAGTAACCGGTGCCAATTTTCTTTTTGAAATTGGCGGTAAGAAAATTTTGATTGATTGCGGTCTTATCCAATCAACAAAGGCCGCTGATGATAGTAACTGGCAAGACTTCTCATATGATCCTGCAAGTATTGATTACCTTTTTATTACTCATGCTCATGTTGATCATATCGGTAAAATTCCCAAATTAGTCTATGACGGCTTCAAGGGTAAAATTTTCTCGACTCGAGCAACACAAGATCTCGTCGTTCCAATGCTTGAGGACACGATTGCTATATTGGGACACCAAGGTGAAGATCATTTGGAGAAAATATATGCAGCTCCAATCGTCCCAAAGATTTTAGCTCTATGGAATGGGTTTGAATATCATGAAAAGATAGACATTGGTCCAGATTTTGAAATATTTTATCGCGATGCTGGTCATATCTTGGGTTCTGGCATGCTCAGTATTCTCTATGGCGGCAAGCACTTCGTTTTTACCGGAGATCTAGGCAATTCGCCATCGCCAATACTTAAAAATACTGAGCTCGTCGATGATGCAGATTATCTTATTATGGAGTCTGTCTACGGTGATCGTAATCATGAGTCCCGCGACGAGCGCCGCAAGAAGCTTGAAGAAGTTATTGAGGACAACTACAAGCGTAAAGGTACGCTGATTATCCCAACATTTTCCCTCGAGCGAACCCAAGAGCTTTTGTTCGAGATTAATACACTCGTAGAAAACAAACGCATTCCGCAGATGCCTATATTTCTTGATTCGCCACTTGCGATCAAGCTGACAAAGATTTATCGCAACTACGAGCACTTATACAATGATGCTGCTAGGGAACACATCACGCATGGTGATGACATATTTATTTTTCCTGGTCTTATGTCTACACTTGAAACCAAGGAATCAAAACATATTCTCGAAACTCCAAACCCAAAGATCATTATCGCAGGATCTGGTATGTCGAACGGCGGCAGAATTATTCATCACGAGAAAAATTATTTACCAAATGAAAATAACACTCTGCTTCTAACTGGCTATCAGTCTGCTGGCACGATGGGGAGACAAATCGAAGACGGTGCTAAAACTGTGAGAATTTTTGGTGAAGATGTGCCCGTGCGAGCACATATTGTGAAAATTAGTGGCTACTCTGGTCATAAAGATTCTGATCATTTGGTAGGTTTTGTTGAAACTATGAGTGAGCGAGTACAAAAGGTATTTGTCGTCATGGGTGAGCCGAAATCTTCGTTCTTTTTAGTTCAAAAGCTCCGCGACATGCTCGGTATTGATGCCGTAGCACCCGAAGGAGGAGAAACAATCACGATCTCATGGTAAACTAGAACATATGGATGATCAAAAATATATTTGTTACAACGGACCGATAGGTAATGGTGAGAAGCATAACCATTTAAAAGTAAAACTTGGTGTTTCGGGTGCAGCAGAAACAGGGCATTGCGGACTTGGAGCGCTTGATATTGCCAAAGAATTAGGACGTGAAATTATCCGCCAAGGCGGGGTGTTGGTTACTGGAGCTACTACAGGGTTTCCGTTCTGGTCTTCTATAGGAGCCAAAGAAGAACGTGGGCTTGTTATTGGACTTTCGCCAGCAGCAAATGAGAGAGAGCATGTTGAAACTTTCCGTTTGCCATTAGATTATACTGATCTCATTATTTACACTGGGTTTGGTTTCCCCGGGCGAGATCTTCTGTTTACGAGGAGTACTGACGCTATGTTCATAGGCTGTGGACGAATAGGCACTATACACGAATTTACTATTGCATTTGAAGATGGCAAGCCAATAGGCGTCTTAGAGGGTCCATGGAATATGGATAAAGAAATCAGAATGATACTTGAAGAAGGACATAGATCTAATCCCAAAATTGTTTTTGATAGCGATCCCAAGCGACTTGTGGAAAAAGTAATGGCACTTGTTGCCAAAGATAAGATAGCAGAATTTAAAGTCGGTGCGCCAGCATTGAAAACATTACTCTAATAAAAATCCCCGCAAAAGCGGGGGTTTTTATTAGAGAGTTCCTACGAGTCGTTTTAGGGTTTCAGGGTGCTCACCAGCAAGCGAAGCCAAAATCTTACGGTCAACTTCAATATTTTTTTTCTTGAGCTTGTCGATGAAAACACTATATGACATGCCGAGTGTGCGGACGCTTGCGTTGATGTCGGTATTCCATTCTCGTCTCCGTGTGCCTTTTTTGTCTCTGCGGTGAGCAAATGCATAGGCGCCAGCATGTGCGATAGCTTCTTTTGCTTGAGCTTCTTTTGTGCTGCGACCGAATCGGTAGCCTTTAGTTTTCGCTAGAGTATTTTTTCGGCGTTTATTTTTGATAATACCTCGTTTAACTCGGGTCATAAAATAGTGATTAGTAAATAGTAATTAGTAAAAAGGGGAGATGCCAGTTTCTATATATTTGGCAACAAATGGCTTTTGACTTTATTTTTCATAATGAAAACCTTCATTTTTCTGCCAGCGAGCTGCGTTGTGCGGCTTTGTTTAGCATTGAAATGGTTAAAGCCAGGCTTGCGTGCCATCAGCTTGCCAGTCTTCGTGATCTTGAGTCTTTTTGTATAGGATTTATTTGTTTTCATGGATTTAATTGATTATGTAAACTAGAGCTTTCATTACCCTAGCATACATCTTTGTGTGATTCAATAGAATTATTTTTTAGTATCGCGCTCGATGGTTATCATAAGGCCTTTTGGTCCTCGCTTATATGCATCAGCGATTTTGTAGTCTTCTGTTATTAAATGCAGGATTCGATCGAGGCGTTCACGATGGAATTTTTCATCCATGTATTTCGATCTGCCTGACAAGAAAAGCTCAACTTTGATTCGGTGTCCTTCTTTAAGCCAAATAGATGCTTGCTTAGCTTTGAGCAATAAGTCGTGTTCTCCAGTGCCAACTTTAACTTGGATTGCTTTTGTTTCTGTTGGTTTTGCACCTGCTTTTGCTTTCTTTTGTTTTTTGTTCTGCTCGTAGAGATATTTGCCGAAATCCATGAGCTTAGCAATTGGGGGATTGGAATTCGGAGCAATTTCAATAAGATCGACACCTAGGGCATTAGCTTTGGCGAATGCATCCTCAAAGGATAAAACGCCTAAATTAGCACCATCGGCATCAATGACACGTAGCTCTTTGGCTCGTATTTGATTGTTGATTCTCTCTCGCAAGTGATATCAGGTAACAAAAATAGCAATAAATAGATACGAATACCTAGGCTTAAATATAGCTTGTAACCTAAGAAAAGTCAATGGATTACACACTAGAAGCATATAGGTGATTTTCTATGCTAGGCTACTTGTGTGGAAGAAAATCTATTTCTTGTATATAAAAATCTAGGGGAAACACCACTTGAGGCACTCGAGAGACTGCGTCTTGATAAAAATCTAGGAGACATACCGCTTACCTATGCCGGTAGACTTGATCCTGCGGCAGAAGGTTTGCTTCTAATTCTCGGTGGAGAAACATGCAAAGAAAAAGATACCTACCTCGGGCTTCCTAAGGTCTACACTGCACAAATACTCTTTGGTATTACTACTGATACCCATGATCTCTTGGGTATACCAGCAAGCTCTCTTCATGTTTTACCCGACACTACTACCTTTGCCAACTCACTGGAAAACATACTACAAACATATCCATCTACATTTATCCAACCATATCCGGCATATGCATCAAAAACGGTAAGAGGTAAACCGTTGTTTACCTACGCTAGAGAAGGGGAGGTGGTGTTACTTCCAGAGCATGAAGTCACCATGCATGCCATAACACTAGAGAAGATCGAAGAAATCACTTCAGCGGACATCGGCGAACGAGTAACTAGGCTTTTATCTTTGATCAAAGGAGATTTTCGACAAGAAGCAATAGGAAATGCTTGGAAAGAAATACTACACCATGACCGAAAATATTGCATGGCAACGGTAACCCTGACGGTTAGTTCTGGTTTTTATGTGCGAGTGTTTGCAGATACTCTGGGCAAGGAACTTGGTACTCCCGCAGCACTTTTCTCACTCATACGTACTCAGGTAGGTTCCTATACTTTGGATATAGAATAAAAGAAAAAACGCTCATGATATAGGACATGAACGCTAATTGTAGTGAGTTTTTTCAAGTAGTGAATCAATGGTCCTTTTCTCGGAGATGACTGGTGACAGAATAAACAATTCACCTCTCGTTATGCTTTTAGGGAAGATATAAAGCGAACCAACCAGGAATGCATCGATATATATTGCACTAGTCTGTTCCTCTTCATATATCGAATCACGCATGTCCCATGAAAACGATGGTGGTTTGAGCTCATGGAGTTTCCAATTGCTTCTCGTTGGTACCCATATTTCTGTAAACCAAATTTCAATAGTTGTTCCTTTGACAAAGATTTCTTTGATTTGGCCGCGATATATGGAATCAATATCCATACATTCGAAAAATCTGTTACATATCGGATAGTCACACGCTGGTGCGCAGTAAAGAGCAATAAAAATTTCCCAATTATTCATAATGGCGATTTTCTTTATTGAAGCATATATTTACCAAAAGAAAAACCCGACAATATTGTCGGGTTGGAGTAAATTATTTTGGTTGTTTGTAAGCAACTTTCAGGAGGAGTGCGGTACTTACAGTTTTATTTTCTGGGAAAATGTACCATTCTTCGCCCTTTGTTTTAATCGTAATTGTCCCGTCATCAGAATATAGGATATTGTCATCCTTAATATTACAGATAAGATCTGCATCATCACCGTCAGACCATATTTTCTCATCCCATACTGCGACAATCTGGATATGGAAGAAAAATATGGTATCGCTATTATGTTTGGTCATATCACTGATACACCCTCGCTGTCGTTTTTTTTCAGTTGAATAAAATTCCACTAATCGCCCAACGAAATTAGTCCTATCCTCTGTATCTTCTATAAAACGCTCTTTATGTTCCATGAAAAATGTTTCTTGCATTTAAGCATATAAATTAGACTGCGTCAAAGAGATCTACTTTTTATTGAAAAAATAGAGTGGTACTATATAAAGAAAGCTCTTTATGAAAAAGATACTCATGCTCATTATTGGTCTTTTCTTTTTAAGCAAATATACACCCATCGCACATGCGCAGACGCAAGATTCATTGATTTTTTGCAATCCCAAGAAAATTGAATACGTTTTCAGATTTGCATTGTATGATAACCTTCTGGCGGATTCTGGGCTCGTTGTCAAATATAGCGGTCAGTGCAGTGATGAGTTTTTCGTTAAGCGAACTGATGCATCATGGGAGAAGATAAATATCCCGAACCGTCCACGTGAAATATATGTGCGCATTCATAAAACGCATACAGACTTTAGCTGTTATCCGAAGAAGGAAGTTTGGCGATTAGATTATACAAACTTTACCTTTTCTGATATCACTAGAAAGCCTGGCGCGATCTTTGTGCATGATTGCGCCGATGAAGTACGATTTTAATAAAAAACAAAACCCCGCGAAATAATGCGGGGTTTTAATATGACCTATGCATTGTAATTTTTTAAAAATGTGGTATATTGTAGATAATACTTTTCTTTACGTAAAAAATATAAATAATGATACAAGATCATAGATTAAACAACTATCTTCGTGCGTTAATTGAAAATTCACCCGCAATTGCAAAAATATATGCTCAAACTCCTGAGGTTCCAAAAGCAGATTCTTTAAATGAAGGGACGTTTGAAGTTTCGCCAGGGCTTGTGCATAAATTTAAACCAAGCGTTGTACTGTTGCTTAACGGGATTTGTGCTGCGCAATGTTCATTTTGTGAACGTTTACCCACCGGAGTCGGTGATCCAAATTATTACGGTGATTTGACTATGAATGCGCTCGATCTCGCTAAAGCTGTTTCTTACATACGAGCAGATGCAGATATTAAAGATGTTATTTTCTCTGGTGGTGATCCACTTAATTCTCTCTCTGAACTATCGGCATGTGTACAAGAGCTTTCGAAAATAGATCATATTAAAACAATCAGAATTCATACAAAATTTCCGCTGCAGAACCCGATTGGCATGAAAGGGAAGTATTGGTTACTCAGGAATGTCTCTCTTTGTATTAAGACTGCTAAGAAGATACCGTATCTTTCATTAAACATTAGTCACCCTGATGAGTTTACAAAAGAAGCTTGCAATGCCATCTTGGAATTGAAAGATATAGGCTACACCTTAATATCTCAGTCAGTTTTTTTGAAAGGAGTAAATAATGATGTTGGTACTCTCGTGCGGATGTTTGATCTTATTGTGGAAAATGGGATATCTCCCTATTATCTTTATCATTGTCAATCAAAACCTCACACTCATGCGCTTGGTTTTGTAGAAGATCTGAATAAGGAAATTGCAATAGTTAGACAAGTTTTCGAACGTCTTCCTGGGATCTATAGACCCACGCATGTTATCGATATTGAGGGAAATCAGCATGCTTCAGGTCTGGCTCGTGGTAAAGTTACTGTCCCGCATCATTTTTCAGGAAAAGAATTTTTTGATTTTGATAGAAAATCTTTTTCCCTTTCGGATTACATATAAATAGTTGGTGGCAAATATTTAATACATTTGTCACCCTTTATTGGTACATAATTTTCTGTGCATAGTGTATCGATAAAGGGTATAAATATTCATATGAAAACAATGTCTCAAAAACAGAAAACTTTAGTGCTCTTTAGCGGGGGTAAAGATAGTGTATTTGCACTTTACAAAGCACTATTAGATGGATATGAACCTGTGTTACTTTCATTTGTAAACAAAAGTGATCAAGTACAATTTACTGACGGCCCGGAAATTGACCATATCTTTTGGCAAATGTACCTATCTCTATTTGGGATGTTTCAATCCATTAGTATACAAACTGATGGGTTGGATAATTCTTTAGCACAAAAAATACAATCTATATCACACGAGAATAATATTGAATCAATATACACCGGAGATCTTGGGCACCCAAATGGCATTGATGAGCTCCTAATAAGGCAAACTCAATTGAAAGTTTATACACCAGGTCGTAGTTATGTAAAATCATATGGAAAGAAGGCATACATAGAATATTTGGTTTCTCTTGGTTTCGTTATGCCTATAATTAGTGTGCGATCAGATGTTGCTCAGGTAGTCTCTGTAGGGGAAATACTAACTGTTGAATATTGCAATCGATTAGAATTGTGTGGAGTTGACTGTACTGGAGAAGATGGAGAATTTCAAACTATTGTTACAAAATGTCCACTGTATAAATATGAAATGCAAATTAATGCATATTTACTTGAAAGTAATAAAGGTCGGGATGATAAAAATTTTGAATATAAGCGTATGGTGTCAATAAAAGCAGTTTTAAAATAAAAACCCGCATTATTTCGCGGGGTTTTATTTTTGTGGAACTGGGGAGAATTGAACTCCCGTGCAAAGGGGATTTACCTATACGTCTACATGTGTAGTATGTTTCTTTGTGTTCAGTTTCTATGCTAGGAAACAAACAAAATACAGAGAAACTAAAGTCTCATTGTTTCGAGGAAGAGGTGAGACACTCCTCTTTCTCTAGTTCGATAATATAGTGTCAGAGTTATTCCATCGAACAGAGAATAGTCTGACATTCGCGAGCGTTACGCTCGAGCGAAAGCAAAATCTGACATACTGAAGTATGGAGACTTTACTGAACCAAATGCTTTTGCATTTAGAGGTTGCACGATGGTTAACGAGAATACGTACGTACTCGACATGCATATAGCTAAAGCATCCCTCTGTCGATGCCTTGCAGTCCCAGATATATCTCAGTGAATATTCTTTCTAAAAGCACGGATATTTTTGTGTTCAAAAATTCCTTGAGCTCGCGCCGTCGCATTCGCAAGTCTTTTATGAAGAATATTCACTGATTGATTTTTTTAACGAGCTTTTACATTTCTTCGAATTTCTCGGTCGAGATCTCGTTTCTTGATTGTCTCACGCTTGTCGAATTTCTTTTTGCCACGAGCAAGCGCTATCTCTACCTTAATTTTCGAGCTTTTATTATACAATGATATAGGAATAAGTGTCAATCCTTTCGTGAGGAGCTGTTTTTCAAGATTTAGGATTTCTTTTTTTGTCAAAAGCAGTCGTCTGGTGCGCAGTGGATCATAGTCATCGGCAGTATTACCAGCTTGATATGGTGGGATCGATATGCCGACAACATAAGCTTCGCCTCCGCGAATAAGCGCACGGGCACCTTCGAGTGTTGCCTGCCCTAGTCGTATAGATTTGACCTCGGTTCCGATAAGTTCGATCCCGGTTTCATATTTCTCGAGTATGTCGTAGTCAAAATGTGCTTTTCGATTGGTTGCGTAGGCTGCCATAGAGAAAATTGTAGCATATTGACCTTTATTTTCGTTTTTGACATTTTCCTGTATACTATGCTCTATCAAAAACATATATGAAATTGCCATTACAAAATCTAAGTTCGAAAGGTAAAAAGCCGAATATGCCCAAGGCCGGTATCGGTAGCCACTTGTTGACTGCGTTCCTTATATTTATGGCTATTACAGCTGCCTATACGCTTATTGTCGGCAATACAAAAACGACCAAAGAAGTCCCACTTTCAGAAGTTGCAACATCAATCAATAATGGCGAGGTAACAAAAATCATTGTTGACGGTGACAAGCTTACCATTACGCTTGCTGACGGTACAGAAGAGAAATCAAAAAAAGAATTGGAATCATCGCTCACTGAAACGCTTGCTAATTATGGTGTACCAGCTGAAAAGATCGCTGCAACCGAAATCAATATCAAAAGCCAATCAGGTGTAAGCTTTTGGCTGGCGACGATTTTACCCATACTGCTGCCTATTTTGTTTGTCGTCGTATTTTTCCTCTTTATTTCTCGCCAAGTCAAAGGTGCAGGCATGCAGGCATTTTCGTTTGGTCAATCCAAAGCAAAAATTACTGATCCAAATGATAAGAATAATCGTGTAACCTTCAAAGATGTTGCTGGTAGTAAAGAAGCTAAAGAGGAACTCAAAGAGATTGTTGATTTCCTCAAGAATCCAAAAAAGTTTCTGGATATTGGAGCTCGAATTCCTAAAGGGGTATTACTAACAGGCGTGCCAGGTACAGGCAAAACACTTTTGGCTCGAGCAGTTGCAGGAGAAGCTGCAGTGCCATTTTTCCATCTGTCAGGTAGTGAGTTTGTTGAAATGTTTGTTGGCGTTGGTGCGTCACGCGTGCGAGATCTTTTTATGATGGCCAAGCGTGCAGCGCCCGCGATCGTCTTTATCGACGAGATAGATGCTGTCGGCCGTGTCCGCGGTACTGGTGTTGGTGGTGGCAACGACGAACGTGAACAAACCCTTAACCAAATATTGGTTGAGATGGATGGTTTTGAGCCTAATGAAAAAGTGATCGTTATGGCTGCGACGAACCGCTCAGATGTGCTAGACCCCGCACTACTACGACCAGGCCGATTTGATCGACGAGTGATTCTAGATTTGCCTGATCGCTCTGACCGAGAAGAGATTCTCATTATTCATGCTCGCAAGAAGCCATTTGCCGAAGACGTTAATCTCAAAGTGATTGCAGAGCGTACACCAGGGTTTTCAGGAGCTGATCTTTATTCGCTTATGAATGAGGCAGCAATTCTCGCTGCTCGAGAAGACAGGAAAAGTGTTGCGCAGTTTGATCTCATTCGTTCTATAGAAAAAGTTATGCTTGGTCCAGAGCGCAAAAGCCACCTCTTTTCGAAACATGAAAAGAAAATCACGGCATACCATGAAGCTGGTCATGCAGTGATCGCATCAGTCTTGCCATATGCTGACCCTGTGCACAAGGTTTCCATCGTTGCACGTGGGAGAGCAGGTGGCTATACGTTAAAACTTCCACTTGAAGATCGTAAACTACAATCCAAGAAAGAATTCCTCGATGATATTGCGATGTCGCTCGGCGGGTACGTTGCTGAGGAAATGATTTTCGGTGATATTACGACTGGTCCATCAAATGATCTGCAGGTTTCAACATCACTTGCGCGAGCTATGGTTACCCGCTGGGGCATGAGTGAGCTTATCGGTCCAATCGCACTAGAATCTGATGGAGGCCGTCCATTGTTTGGCAGAGGAGTTGAGAGTCATGAATATTCTGAAGAAATGTCTGGCAAGATTGATAGTGAGGTCAAGAGAATTATGGATACGGCATTTGCGAAAGCTCGTGATGTACTGACTACTCACCGCAAGGCACTCGATGCTGTTGCAGAGAAACTTATTGAAGTCGAGACTCTCGAACAAGGAGCGTACGAAGATATCATCAAAATGCATGGCATCATGCCGAAAAAGAAAGAAGGACAAAAATCAGATCTTGTTGTAGCAGAATAAATTACAATAAAAGTCAAAACCCTCACTATAGTGAGGGTTTTGACTTTTATTGTAAGCAGGCGTATGGTAAAAGAAAAATGTTCATGGCACGTATCATACCATTTCGACATCAGCAAAAAAGAACTGCAGGTTTTGTTTGTAGGCTTATTTTTTTGAGCTTGCTCATAACTTCCGGTGTACTGTTTTGGGCAATAGCAGCGTTCGCCCTCTCTCTTAAGTTATTTATTTTCATGCTTGGATTACTGGCAGATCATTCTGTATTTACCTTACAGTTATTGCTATACCGTATCGGGGTCATTACTATTGGTGGTAGTTTAGTTCTTAGTTTTGTTATAGTTTTGGGTGTATATCGTAACAATATAAAAGACTACTCTGACTTTCTAAAGGGAGCAAAGGATGCAGCACTTTTTGCCAATATTGTTGTCCTACCATTCTATGTGGCTTGGCAGGCATGTCTCTTCATAAAGAAAATGTTTGAAAGTTTTTTGTAGTTTTAAAATAAAATGGACTCGTTAGAGTCCATTTTTTATTTCGCTTTATCTTGACCAATGGTTTGCAATTCACCGGCGACAATGTCGAGAAATGAATGATAGGCATCGAGTGCTTCATCGGCGAGCATCATGAGAGGCTCGTTACTTATCGTCTCCGCTGCGCCTTTGATAACTGCAAAATGCACCATACACGCTCCAAAGTAGAATCCATGCCATTCCAGTATCTCACTTGCTTCTTGCCATCCGTGTTCTAAGTATTCGTCTCGCATATCTCGCAACTCTTTGAGAGTTTCGTCACGCTTTTCATTGGTAGTTTCTTTTACACCACTTTCATTTACTATATTGGCAATGTTCTCTTCATATATGCTGCATTTCTCTGCCATGTCAGCAAAAACACCTTCACCTAAGACTGGTTCAAGTACTGCCTGCGTCTTTGAAAATGTTTCTTTGCCGATATTCATAAAGGCAATCACTTCACCTAACTTTTTTGCTGTAAATTCATTCATAGGTTTTTTAATTAAAGTAAATAAAATCTGATATAGCATTATATCATGGCTAATTAGATTCTTTTTTAAATGTATGCTTTTTATTGACAATGCAACAATTTTATATTAAGGTTTTGTTAAATTAAACTATTTTAAAATTCAAAACCTCTTCGCATGTTAGAAATTCAGATTTCACGGAGATGTGATTACTCTGTGCAAAACTTAAATAGTCGTTTATTTAAAGTACTAGAAGCATTAAACGTATATTTCACAACAAAAGAAAAAGACATTATTGATAAAGTATTTGCCAGTATTGATTTTGCTGATCAGATTATTGACGATAATTATATCGTTATTGATAACCCACAAAGACAAATTCTTGGTTTTGTTGTTGGGGAACTTGAGGTGCTACCTTGTGCCATCCCTAAAAACGTCGTTGACCACTTTGTTTTTGTAAGAGATATTATTGCTCATAAAAAAAATGCAGGAGCAGTCCAGAAGCAATCACTTGCATTATTTGAAGTGCACGATAACCGTCTATGTACTAATTCAGAAAAAGAGTATGTACGTCTAACCATAGCGGAAAGTATAGGTCATTATAACGTTCTTATGCTACTTTTCCCCGATAATAAATTAACCGAGCAGGCAAAAAAATTTATGTTGCAAGCAAGTATGATCGGTAGTTTAGCTGATAATCTTATTGATTTAAAAGAGGATTATTCAAGTGGTAGTATAAAAATTAAACCGAGTTTTACTCTACAATTGCGCTTACAAGTTGCGTTAATGAGAGCCTCGTTTAAAGCATTTTATTTATATCCCAGTAAATTAGAAGCTTTAATATTAGGTTTGCGATATATAAAGTATTCTCTAGGATTTTTGAAAAAAGTAGTAATTTAAGCTTCAGTTAATAATTGACTGAAGCTTTTTCTATTGTCCGTCCTCTTGGATTCGAACCAAGGACCCTCGAGGTATAAGCTCGATGCTCTAACCAACTGAGCTAAGGACGGATTAACGGAGTGTAACTGAAATAAGCAACTATTTCAATCAGTACTCCTTATTTTGGTATTTCTTTGTTATACTTACAAGGACAAAGTACGCTAATTGACTATTATTTATTAAAGTAGCATAATTTTGATATGAAAAATATTGAAGAGTTTGTCGATAAGATTATCGAAGAAAAAGGTTTCAATACAAAAGATCCAGAAGTTGTTGCACAAATCAAGTCTGATTTATTGTCGCGCGTTGAAGATCGGATCAATGCCATGATAATGGCAAATATGCCTGAAAGCGCACTAGTCGAATTCGAAGGTTTGCTCGATGCAAAAGATGAGAAGACAACAGAGGTCTTTATCCGTGAGCAAATACCAGATATTGATGAAAAAGTTGCAAGTACACTACTCGCTTTTAGAACTATGTACGTAGGATAATGCCATGCCTCACGAAACTCCAAATAATATTGCTAGTGATCATGCAGTAACAGAGCGCACCAAGAAAGATATTGAAGAGAAACTCGCACTCGAGCAAGAAGAGAAAAATAAAAAAATAGAAAAGAAAATTTACAAAGCGGCAGTAGTGAATGCCAACAAACTTCTCGAAACTCAAGCTCGGGATATTGGCGATGCCAATATGACAGAGTCGAGCGAAGAACGTTCCGGTAATTGGTTGAAAAAACACTGGAATCGAATTTGGAAGCACAACCTGGCCCAGGAATATTATCGTCAGAAAAAGATCGCGGAGGCGCGTAATGAAATTATAGAGACAGGCAATTTGTATGCTGGCGAAAAAGGTTTTGGTCCTGATAACGTAGACACAAGCAAGGCAAGCGAAGAAGCCATGCAGGCTATTGTTAATCGTTTTACGAGTGAATATGAGAAGGACACACTTAGAGAAGATGAGCTTAAATCTAAGAAAGAAAAAACTGAGAAAATTCCAGCTGAAGTTAACGAGCAAATTAAGAATCTCATTAGAGCATTTGCGGGAGGCTCTATGGATAAAGCGGCATTTACAGAAGAAAGGAATCGTATACTTGCTCCGTATGATCCAGAAATTGCTAAAAAAGGAAGTCTATATGCTGATAACCTTTTTACTATAGCCGAAGAAGTTAGAAGCGCAGTAGATCACGGGACAAAACTTACTGAGATTGATTTTGATGTAGAAATTACGCTCGGTACAGCCCGTGATAGTTTGAGCACAAAAGCGAATTTTAATGCTTTTGATAAAAGTGTTGAGTATTTACAAAATTCCAAAGTTGGGAAATATATTGTGAATGCACCTGGTGCAATGTTGGCAACTGCAGCTGTATATGGTGCAGTTCTTGTTGCAGGAGAGCAAGCCGGGAGATGGGGATCGAAATTTGCTAACATATTTACGTTTGGTGCTGCGGGTCTAGCATTCTCAGGTGGCGTTGCAGCGCTGAAAGAATCAGCTCGTGTTACTCGCGAACGCTCACAGCATATGCGTGAACGTGCCAAAGGTATGGAATTTACCGAAGAAGACATGAAGCGTCGTCGGAATATGGAGAAAAATACGTATGAAATGAAAGGTGCGACAGAAATTATTGCAGGACTCGAAGCTGATCTAAAAAAAGTTAATGAAGGCAAACTTCCTGCTGGTGCTATAGAAGATATTCTGGGGCGTGTTGCTGACCTAGAGGCAAGAACCAAACTAAATAACCAAAAAAATATTGATCTCATTTCATATGATAAATTCAATAGTATAGAAACAGATCGAACCGACTTGCTTGTTAAAAATGCAGAACTAAAAGTTGCATTACGTAACGCAGTCGCTTCTGGTGCAATAACATTGCCAGGACCAGAGAATTTTGATAGGAATTTGGAAATACTAACCAATGTGTATCGCGATCTTTTGGTTGAGGGAGAGAAAGGCATTGAAGCAAAAGATAGAATTTTTAGAAAAATGAAAGCAAAGCGAGTTGCCGGAGCATTTGCCAAAACTGTGATTGTTGGCAGTGCGGTTGGACTTGCTGTCTATGGTGTTGCGCACCTTGCTGGTCCGATTGTACACAAACTACAAGAATGGATAGGAGGCAAACAAGACCTCTTTGTTCCTAAAGGCCAAGAGCAAGGAATAATCGTGGGCAACGGCAAAATGTTGCTTCCAGAGGGAGTGTCAATTCACGCAAGTCCAGATGGTACGACATATGAGATCTTGAACGGCGATCAAACTGTTGCAAGTGGTGTCCACCTTAAGTTCAATCCAGATGGAACGCTTGCTCCTGGTTCACAAGCAGAGCTTGCTCAGCATGGCATTGTTCCTTCGATGACTCAAGCTTCACATGAAGTCAGTCAGCATGTGTCTGGTACAGCACATGATTATATGCAAAACCATCCAGATGCACGTCAGATTCATCGTGATGGGTGGATGGATAATGATACACGAACCTCAAACTTAAATGAGCTTAAAACGCACTGGGGTTCTGGTATTGGTGCTCCAAGTATGGATGCTCAAGGCAATATAACAATGAATATTGCACATATGACCCAAGGAGGATCTTTCCATGAAGGTATGCATGTTGATGTACCTGGGCAAGCTTCTAGTGGCAACATGAAAATGCTGTTCTCACTTTCCCTTGATTCCCAACATCGAGTTTTTGAAATACCAGTTGATGCAAAAGGGAATATAGATATTCCTCCGGATCATCCAATAAATAAACTCATGTTTAAAAATGTAAATGGGGAGACTATTTTCACAGGTAAACTTGCAGAAGTTGCCCAGTCAGTTGGGTTTGATGCAGCCGGCGAAGAGCATTTCCAAATTATTTCAACAATTGTTGGTCCCGGCCAAGCTGTAGTTGATCATACGATCGTAACGACAGTTCCTGATCATATTGTACGGTTAAATATTCCAACAGGCGGCGATGATTATCATATGCCATTTGTCCCAGTGCCGATCGTTGGACGTCGACCTCTCGAGCGAGGTCAGTATAAAAAAGATGCAACAATCCAAGAACGAAACAAACCAAAGAGCTCTGTCATTGATGCAATCTATAAACCTGGACAAGGTTTTCACGCTGAACCAACAAAAATAGAAAAAAAGAAAGGTAATGATTATGCGCTTAACCCAAATGCAGACTATGTCTATGGATTTATGGGCACTAATGCTGCTGATCTCGGAGTCCGGGTCGCAACATACACACAAAAGCACGCACATCCAGAAGTGTTAGTTTTTGAAGCTGATCCAAAAAAGCGTGAAGAATTTATGGCACAGATCGAATATATGAAACCTCGTCATCCAAATGTGACATTTACGTATGTTGAATTACCACAAACTAAAGCAGAGCTTGTTGGACAGAAATTCACGACGTATATGGAGGACCGATTTAGAAGCATCGTCGATTCATCTGATGTTGATCCAGATATTGCCCATATACTGCAGACAGATAATGTCTCTCGACAAATTGAAGGTTTTAATGAAGAGATAAAAGCTGAAGTAAAAGTAAGTGACAAAAAATTAGAAGCAAGCCAAGCTGTATCAGAAGATATTCAGTCAGCAATTAAGACACTCGAAGCTGATCTTCGTCAGTATGAAGTCGTGAATGGCTATGTCATAAAAGATAGCGAACCAGTAAGTGCCTACGAATATGAAAATAAGAAAAATGAGCTGAAAAAATTAAAACAAGAAGCAGGCTTATTGCCGAAAGTAGAAAAAAAGATAAGTCCAGAGAATCTTTTTGATACACCATTAGAGAAAAAGCCAGATGCAGTGTCTACAGAAAATCCCCGAGTTGCTATCACTGAGGAAGCCTTACCTGCTGAGTCCGTAGATGCTGTCAAAGAGGCAGTTGTATCTCCAGAAACACAAACAGAGAAAATTACTTTTGCAAATGATACTGACCGCGTCTTGGGTATTATGACAAGTACAGGCAGCAAGCTTCAATCCGAAGTTGAAAAAATAATGAGTAATAAGAAGTATAAGAAACCAGCTATAGTTTTGTTTGATTCAGTGACGACCGCTTCCAGTCGTGGACAAATAAAACTAGCTATCAATAGTATTCGTGCAAAATATCCAGATATACAGTTGGAAGTAGTACCAGTTGAATCAACCGAAGAAACAAAAGCACAGAAAGCTGGTGCCTATATGAAGCAATACCTCAAAGAAGTTATTGCTGATTCAAATATCACAAAAAAGAAGATTCGTCCTACCGTAAGTGGTAATGCACTGGCCTTTGCGCAGTAACTTACATAATAGACTTCACAAATTAATAATTTCTCACCTCCAATACTATTATTCAAAATGCATTTCGTTAGACTTTCGTTCCGCAAGAGCATGTTCAAGTGCGGGGTAGCTTGTAAGTTTGCCTGATTCTATGAGTTCGTATGCCTCACTTCGTGCTGCTTCTACCATCTTGATATTTTTGATTGCTTCCATACCGATATCAGTAATGCCCCATTGGCGCCCTCCACCAAGCTCACCTGCACCACGAAGTGTAAGGTCGAGTTCGGATAGTTCAAAACCATTTTTTGCAGTCACAAGGGCTTGCAACCGGTCACGAGTTTTCTCTGATTTTGCTTCAGCAAATAAGTAACAGTACGCTTGCTCATTGCTGCGTATCACACGGCCACGGAGCTGGTGTAATTGTGCGAGTCCAAATCGCTCTGCGCCTTCGATAACGATAACAGTTGCATTTGGGACGTTGACGCCAACTTCGACGACTGAAGTCGCGCAGAGGATATCTATTGCATGCTTTGAGAAATCATCCATAACTTCTTCTTTCTTTTGTTTCGTCATTTTCGAATGCAGAATGCCGATGGTGTACTTGGGGAATACTTTCAGTTTCAATCGTTTTGCTTCTTCAGTCACAGACTTCGCTTGGAGTGCTAGTTCTTTGGTTGGGTCAGGCTCGTTGATTCGCGGACAGATAATATATACTTGTCTGCCTTTGACGAGTTCCTTCTCTATCTCACTATACGCTTCATCACGCTTTGCTGAGGCAATGATTTTAGTAATGATAGGCAATCTCCCGTACGGCATTTGATCGAGAAGCGTCAGATCAAGATCGCCATAAATCGTAAGCGCTAGTGTTCGGGGGATAGGTGTCGCAGTCATCGAAAGCAAATGTGGTACCACAGTACCGAGCTTGTTATCTTTATGGACGAGCGAGCTGCGCTGCATCGTGCCGAAACGATGTTGCTCATCGATAATGACGAGTGCGAGATGCTTGAAGATGACACTTTTCTGAATAAGCGCATGAGTACCGATAAGTATTGGTATTTCCCCGTTGGCAACCCATTTCAAAAGTTGCGCACGCGAAATAGTCGTCCAGGTCGTTGTTGCAGATGCGACCTTGCTCGGGAATTTTCGACAGCCTGAGCCAGTCATGAGTCCGATCTGTATGCCAGTGTGCCTAAAGTAGGTAATAAAATTCTCAAAGAGCTGGGTGGCAAGTATTTCCGTTGGTGCCATATAGGCTACTTGGAGATTACCAAATGTCTGCAGTGCTGGGCGATTGGTGACGATACCATAGGCTGCTGTTGCGGCAATAGCAGTTTTGCCGGAGCCAACATCACCCTCTAGTAGTCGTGCCATAGGATGACCTTTGATAAGATCTGCAGTGATGCCTTTGATGGCACGCTCTTGCCCTTGGGTTAATGCAAAAGGGAATCGCTTGGTAAAGTCTGTGGTCGTCGCCTCTGGAATACTAATCGTGTATGAGCGTTCATTTTTGAATTTCTTGCGTTCTCCTTGCTTGATGAGCTGTATGAAAAATACTTCTTCAAATGCAAAGCGTTTGCGCGCAGCGAGCGCATGATTTTCGTTTTGGGGCGCATGGATCCAGATGAGAGCAGTCTGGAGCTTAGGCAAGCTATACTTTTTTAAAATAAATTCTGGAATAGGATCAATAATCGACTCGAGTAAATCACTTTTTAATATTTTTTGTATAGCATGGTACATAAACTTGGACGTTACGCCGCGGCTCTCAGGGTAAATAGGATAGGAAATACTTGCATGTGGTGTAGCGTCATTTGCAAAAAGTGTATGGTGTATGTCGATCGCAAGAGTAGGAGTTTTTTCGATTTCTGGATTGGTAAGTGTCAGACCATGTTTGGTTTCGGTGACACGACCGGTAACTTTGACACTATCGCCAACCCGAAACATTTTTGCTAAGTAGGCTTGATGGAACCAAACGATAGAAATAGTACCTGTCTGATCTTCGAGGGTGACTTCGGCCATGGGTACTTTTGTTCTGAAGGATTTTTTGGTATTTGCTTTGGTAATCGTACCGAGAATGGTTGCCTGTTCACCGACTGAGAGTTCATTAATAAAATGAAGTTCTGCAATACTCGAGTAGCGAGCAGGGAAATGATAGAGCATGTCCTCGAGAGTAACGATCCTTAAGCGTTTGAGGGCTGATTGAGCCTTGCTGTCAATTCGAAAATGGGTAGTAAGTAGATCACTTTTTTGCATGCAGGTCTATTGTAGCTTATTCTGTAAGGTTTTTGTTCTATTGACAAGATAGCTAAATTTATGCTATAATATACTCAAACCAAAACTGTTAAATAATGAAAAATTCCATAATCCTCCTAATTACCCTTGTTTCTTTTGTTACAATTTTTTCTTCTTGCGAAGACCATCGGTCTGGTAATCGTGTTCCAAGAAATAAACCATTTGATATTACCGGTGGACCATCAACTGTTGATACATTAAGCAATGAACCAATTCCTGTACCAATACCCGTATCGGTGAGTTACACTTTCACGCCCGATAGTGTTCGTGTAACTGAGCCCGAAGAAGGAGATTTTCTTTCTGGTGAGGGTCAAATTCCCGCTACCATGTATCGTACATATGTCTATTTCTTTGATTCCAATAACCATAAATTTGGTATTTGTTTGAATGAATCAGTATATAATGAGCCAAAAAATTATGCTGATTTAGGTGAGACAACACCTAAAGGTAAAGAAATAAAAGCAAGGAAAATGCTTTTACTGGATAAGGCCAAAGATTGTTTTGAACAAATAACAAAGGCAGAACTAAAGGATCTCATTGTGACTATTGAAAATGGTGAAATCGTTCAAGTTGAACAAAGAGTGTATCCAGTAGAAAGAAAAATCGGGAATGCAATCGTTCAACAAGATGCCACATCCAAGTTGTGGCCATATAACGCGTATTGAGTATAGTTAAAGTACATAACAAAAACCCCAAGCATTTACATGCAAGGGGTTTTCTTTTTTCAATCAAACTACTTATCTCCTGCAACTACGATGATGGTACCACCGAGTGAAGAATGCAAATGATCATGGAAGGGGAATGTGCCAGTTTCAGTGAAAGTATAACTATAGCTTTCACCCGATGCATAGCCTTTCTTGGCGTCAAATGCTGAATAGTCAGTGTGGGCAGGATGAGGATTTGATGCAACCCACATATTTTGAGTACCCTTGTTTTCAAAGGTTACCGTGTCGCCCTTATTGATGGTTACAGTTGCTGGACTAAAGCCTGTGTTGGTATAGCTGACGGCAACTGTTTGCGGCTCTGGAGTAGCAAGGAAGTCTTGGCTGTTGGTATCAGGAACGTAGGTATTAGTTTCTGTGGTAAATGTTGGTGTCGTCGATTCAGGTGTCTTCTTTTTATTAAAAAGTAAAAATCCTCCGACAGCGACAAGCACGATAAGCCCAATAATTGCTGATGTTTTGCTCATATATAAAATTTTAGATTAATAAAATTACTTGAGAATGCTCTTGATCTTTTCAGCCAATTCATCAAGTGTAAAGTTTGATTTGATCATGAAGTCTGTAGCACCGAGTTCTTTGGCATGGGTGATGTTTTTCTCTTCACTCAAATTTGAGAAGACAATGACTGGTGTCGCAGCAAGGGCTGCATTTTTCCTTATTTTATCGAGTGTCGTAAAGCCATCCATACCAGGGAGCACCAAATCGAGCAAAATCAGATCAGGCTTGTCGCTATCGGCGAGTTTGATTGCATCTTCGCCGTTACCAGCAGTCGCTATTTCAAAACCTTCTTTGGCAAGTTTGCCAGCAGAAAGGCCTTGGAGGAAAGAATCATCTTCAACAATCAAAATTTTCTTGTGCATTCAGTAGTGGTGAGAAAAGGATATCCTCTTCTACATAAATTAATTTAATAACGAATATGTTTCCGGATGTATAGTCTCAGTTTCTCTCGGATATGTATCGAGTATACACCTAGTGGGACGCCTTGTGCAAGGGAAGCGTTATCGTAAATGTTGTCCCTTCGCTATCTTTGCTCTCAAAGGTAATAGTTCCGCCATGTTCAGCGATGATATTTTTGACGGTATAGAGTCCGAGTCCTGAACCGATCTCTTCTTTTTCTTTTGCATTCGTTGCGCGGAAGAATTTCTCAAATATATGCTCTTGCTGGCTTTGGGGAATACCAATACCGGTGTCTTTAACCGTGAGGCTCACTGAGTCAGGATAGACATGGATGCCGATGAAGACCTTGTCGCCTTTGCGACTGTACTTGATAGCATTTTCGATGAGGTTTTGGATGACGACGCGGACTTTCTCCTTGTCGAAAGGCAAAAGTGGGATTGTTTCTTCTGGTCGTAGAAATACGATCTCGACGCCTTTCTTGAATGACTCACCAGTAAAGTCAAACAGCGTTGATTCGATAATATCCATCAGGTTATTCTCTTTGATATCGTAGGTAAGTGTCGCTTCGTCATTGTGATTTAGCGATAGCATTTCTTGGATGAGGGCAAGCATGCGCTCGTTTGAGCCATATGCTTTGCTCATCATTGAGTCTTGTTCTTGTGAGAGTTTGCCGAAGTCGCCATCAATAAACATTTTGAGTATCCACTTGATAGCAGAGAGGGAGGTACGCAGTTGGTGTGCTGCGATTGAAATCCATTCGCTTTTGACCTGATTCATTTTGTTCAGGCGCTCGTTTTCGCTCTTAAGTTTAGCCAACTCTTCTTCCATGGAAATAGTATAGCATCTACGATATAAATTCTTTACTGAATAAGTTGACAAACAGTTGTCGTAATGCTAATTTTGGTTCAAATTCATTAGTATGAAAATAAACATAGTTACAGATTGCACTGGCAACAAACAAGAGGTAATCAGAAATATATTTTCAGAAATATTTAAAAATGAGGCGATCGTAATATCTCTAAAAAAGGGCGAAAGCTTTGAAACTCCTCTAACACTAGAAGGCTTTCCATTAACTGTAAAGAAACGGTTTCAGTGGATAAAGAAGAATATCGATAACCCTGATGTTTATATCGCAACTATCCAAAAGGGTTACTACTATTCTCATGGACTGTGGTACCTCTGTGCATGTGTGGGAGTTGCATATCCTTTAATGGGTCTTCTTACGGCAATGACATCGAGTGTTCCTGTGGATCAAAATTGTTCTGAGAAAAAATCTCTCGACTTGTCCAAAAACATGAGTGATATCATTAAAGAGGAACATCCAGACTGGGATAAAGAAAATGGTTCTGTGTATGAATTATTTACAGCCGAGAATGAAACACTATGGCTTGAACAACCACTTCGCCACTGCCTCAAGTTTATTACTCATCGTAAGTAGGAATCTATAATCGAAAAGTTCAAAAGCCTTATATAAGGCTTTTTTTATTTTTCTTTTTTACTTGCGGAGGCGGTGAGATTCGCCGATACTGCGGCGGGTACTTTTCGACAAAATTCCTTAGAGTCTTTTGTAACGAAAAATCTTTCGAATCTCACACACGAGTATATTAGTAACGTCACTGAATAGGCATGTAAACCAGGCTAGCTTTTGATATTGGGGAAGTTTTTGATTTAGGTGCATCTTTATTTTTTAAGATAGCACTTACCTGAGGTGATGTTACTGGGTGTTCATAAGTACCTGTTGAGCATGCGCAATAAGTTCTCGCATGTTCGTAGATTGCGTGTATCTTTCCAAAAATTCAGTAATAGGTATTACTTCTCTACTCAGGGCATCCTCGCTCGGAGTAAATTCGCCGAGTTTGAAATCATTTGTTGTGTAGACTAGCATAACCATATCTTTGTAGTTGCCTTGCGTGTTAGATTCCACAATTGCGAAAAGTCTCGGGTGAGAAAAAGTCGCCCCAGCTTCTTCTTGTACTTCACGAATGAGAGCTTGTTCAGGTGTCTCACCCTTTTCAATATGTCCACCCGGAATATCCCACCCCCTCTCATTTTCTATTGCAAGAATTTGGGATCCATCAATCGCAACTAAAAATACTGCGCTCAGTAATTCCTCTTTTGGAAGGATTGTGTTCTCCTCTATATATGTAACAAAAAATTCTGGCATATTCTAAAAAATGCGGAGGGGGTGAGATTCAGCTACCTACAGAGCCTGGTACTTTTCCACCTTGCTACGCTCGTACGGAAAAGTCTTTCGAACCTCACCCGCATGTGAAGCAGTTCACATGCTCGCCAGCGCTTTCGCGAAGCTCAAGCGGAGGCGGTGAGATTCGAACTCACGGACCCGGTAAAGGGTCGACAGTTTAGTAAACTGTTGATTTAAACCACTCATCCACGCCTCCAATATATTTTTTTTTAACAAGATTCTCCCTCGACTTTCTTTTCGTCGCCACTCAAAGAAGTCTGGTCACCAGCTCATCCATTTTTTCTGCTGAAAAAATATGATTCCGCTGTTCGAATCTCACACGCAACGTGCGCAGGCACGTTGCTCGTCTCCGCAAAGTTTTTCTCTTCGCTAAAAGACTTTGCGGAGACGGCGAGATTCGAACTCGCGAGGGCTTTCACCCTGCCTCCTTAGCAAGGAGGTACGTTAGACCACTCTGACACGTCTCCATACTATATATAATTGTGAGGTTAATTTAGCATATTATTTCAAGTTTTGAAAACTTGATTTTAATCAATGTTTTATTGCATTCAAGATTGCCAAATATTCTTTTGACAATACATAAAGTAGATGGTATGTTTCGTGCAACTAAACTTCTTTGCAAATGAAGAAAACTCAGATTCTTATAGTTGATTTTGGCTGTCAGTATACGCTTGTCATTAGGCGTACCTTATCAGAACTTGGTTACCAGTCGTATGTCATCAGTCCCGAAAAAGTGTCGGAATATTTAGAAGAACATTCGCCGAAGGCTGTTATTCTTTCAGGTAGCAATGCGAGCGTCTATGATGAAAATGCACCGACCATTCCGCGAGATCTTTTGGAAGGAAATTACTTCGTGCTTGGCATCTGCTATGGCATGCAATTGATCTCTTATTTATTAGATACATTATCTGTTATCCGTGGTGATGAAAAACAGAAAGGTTACGGAGGTGTACAGGTGAAGCAGTATACAAGGAGCGTTCTCTTTGAGGGGTTGACTCATGAATTCCGTGTATGGGCAAGCCATGGAGATGTTGTTGCTCGAGTTCCGGCAGGCTTTACGATTACTGCGCTATCAGAGCAAGGTACCTCACAAGTTATTGAAGGGATGCAAAGTGAGACGAACAAGATTTTCGGCGTACAATTCCATCCGGAAGTTATCCAGACGGAAGACAATAATCACATTCTGAAAAATTTTGTTGAGCTTGCGGGATGTCATATCGATTGGAAACCTGATCAGACGATTGAATTCATACAGAGTGAGGCATTGGAAGCGATCGGCGAGGGTAAGGCCCTTCTCGGTGTCAGTGGCGGTGTCGATTCGATGACACTTGCAAGGATTTTATCGCCAAAATTAAAAAACAGGCTCTTTGCCTGTATTATTGACCATGGCGGTATGAGGAAGCATGAAGTGGCTGATGTTTGTGAAGTTGCAAAAATAGCTGGGATTGATCTTCGTGTCATTGATGCGAGCGACTATTTTCTCGAAACGATTGGGGACGCAGTAGATCCTGAAGAAAAGAGGAAAAGATTTCAGAAGGCATATGCAAAAACATTTGAGAAAATCATTGTCGAAGAGAAGATTACGCATATGATACAGGGGACGCTCGCAACAGACCTTATTGAGTCAGCGCATGCAGGCAAATCCTCGCATATTAAGACTCATCACAATGTCGGACTCGCGTTCTCAATACCTGAGATCATGCCGTTTCGCAATCTGTTCAAGTATGAAGTACGTGCTATTGCTCACACGCTCGGACTAGATAAAGCGATCGCAGAACGCAAACCGTTTCCAGGACCTGGTGAGTATTTGCGAATTCTTGGAATTCCAGTGACGAAAAAGTTACTCGAAGTTGTCAGTTGGGCGGATGATGCTATTACTGAAATTCTTAAGACAGAGAATTGCTATGATGATATCTCACAACTAGTCATCGCCTTAAATGGGGTAGAGACAGTAGGGATAAAAGGTAGTGCAAGATCTCTTTCGTATGCTATTGTTGTGCGGCCGGTCAAAAGTTCTGACTATATGACAACAAAGGCGTTCTACATTCCTGAAAGTGTTATGGAGCTCGTTACGAATGAAGTGACGAAGCACGAGCTCATCAACAGAGTGTGGTGGGATTATACACCTAAGCCACCAGCAACAACTGAATTTCAATAAATTAACAAAACTGCAGCCGTTGGTTGCAGTTTTTTTTGTCTATTATCTTCATGAATAATTCATGAGGGCGTATTACAATAGAGATATGAAAGTATTGGTTGTCGAAGATAATAAAAAACTTGCCGATGTGATGAAGCGCGGCCTTGAGCAGGAAGGCTTTGCTGTTGATACGCTCGGCGAGGGAATAGCAGCTGAGAAGCGAATACTGTTAAACACGATTGAGTACGATCTGGTTATTCTCGATCGTATGCTCCCTGGCAAAGATGGTGTTAGTATTTGCAGGTTTTGGCGTGCAGCGGATGTCACGATTCCTGTTATTATGCTTACTGCACTCGATACAACCAATGACAAAGTACTCGGTCTTGATGCTGGGGCAGATGATTATCTCGCCAAGCCATTTGCATTCGAAGAGCTTGTTGCTCGTGTGCGTGCACTCATGCGCCGACCAAAACAGTTAGAAGAAAATAAACTACAAGTGCAAGATATCATACTCGATACTACAGAGCATCGAGTTACAAAAGATGATACAGAAATAACTCTTACCCTTAAAGAATTTATGGTGCTTGAATACTTGATGCGTCATTGTGGTAAAGTCATTACTCGAGATACGCTGTATGACCATGCTTGGGATTTTGCTGACTCAACCCTTTCAAATACGGTCGATGTGCATATCAAAAATATCAGAAAAAAACTACATGACAATGGAACACTTATTGCGACCGTTCGCGGTGTTGGTTACAAAATGGAATAATGATGAACTGTTTGCTGCCCGGGTAAAGTTGATGCTTCTCTATACGGGGACGACGGTCGTGCTTCTGGGTACTTTTAGTTATCTGCTTTTTAGTTCCATTCAAACACAGCTTGGAACTTCGATACGTGAGCAAGTTGCTGATCCCATATTGCAAATACTCATTCTTGATAAGGCAAACGAAGTGCTCAAAAGCCGAATTATTTTTGCTGATCTAGTCGTGCTTGGTTTTGTTATTGTCATAGGGCTTCTCTTGACCGAGCGAACACTTGCCCCAGTACGAAAATCTATAAATCGTGAGCGGCGTTTTGTTGCTAATGCTTCCCATGAGCTCCGCACACCACTTGCTGTTATGAAAACAAATATTGAAGTTGCACTTCGTAATGAAAAAATGCCAAGTAGTCTCGCCCGAGAGACACTCGAAAATGTGCTCGTCGAAGTCAATGATATGACGACACTTGCTAATACACTTCTTGATCTTGCAAGGCAGAGAGAAAATACTATGACTACAGCAAGTGTTCCATTAATTGATGTTGTTACTGCTGCTGTGAAAAAATTGCAGCCGCTTCTGGATGAAAAGGGAATCATTGCGAATGTCTTTGCAGAAGCTACGGATATCACAATACAGGGAGATAACATAGCGCTTTTGCAGATGTCCTACAACATCTTGAATAATGCCATCCAATATAGTGAACGAGGAGATACGATTACGGTCAAAATTAAGAGAGATGATCTTGGTACTATTACTATTACTTTTGCTGATACGGGCATGGGCATTGCAAAAGATAAACTAGCATTTATTTTGCAGCCATTTTTCCGAGCAAACGATACGCATGATGGAACATTAAGTACTGGGCTTGGTCTTGCTATCGTCAAAGAGATAGTTGACCGTCATTATGGTTCGATCAATATAGAGAGTGAATTAGGCAAAGGGACGACAGTAGTAATAAGTTTTCCAAATATCTAACAATTACTTAATGCGCGACAGTAAACATGTAGACTTTTTTAGCTCCTGCAGATTTGAGTGCACGGGTTGCATCTTTGAGTGTGGCACCAGTGGTCGTTACATCATCGATCAAAAATATTGTCTGACCAAGAAGTGAGATATTTTTCTTAGCTGCAAAAACGCCTTCGACGTTCTTGAGTCGTTCCTGTCGGTTCTTGATCCTGGCTTGAGGTTCAGTATTTTTTATTTTCTCTAATATGCCGATACCATTTTTGAATAATTTTTCATGATCTGATGCAAGTATGGCTCGAACTAAAAGCTCGCTTTGGTTATAGCCGCGCTTGCGTTTGCGAGATTTACTAATGGGGATGGGAACTATGATCGGCGGATTACTTTTGCCGATGAGCTTTATCTCGACGTATTCCTCGAGGAGTTTTTCATAGAGCGCTTTGCCTAAATTCTCTGCAATGCCACGTTTGTTTTTATACTTCAAGACCCAAAGCGCATGCTTTACTATTGGATTTCTGTAATCAAAGAGACTAGTTGCTTTTGAATCTTTGTTTTCTCTGGGTTCATCAAATTTACTAATACAAGAAAAACATAAAAATTCACCTTTTTTCTTACACGAGAGGCAGTAGGTAGGGAAGATGATGTCTAAAATCATCCTATAAAAATTCATATACTATATGATATACTACATACGTATTTTTCTCATATGAATCCATTCTCAAAAATCTTATCAACTGGTTTGTCTGCATTTAGTAGTGGCAATAAAGGCGAGAGTGTTGTTGGTATTGATATTGGTTCATCCGCTATCAAAGTTGTTCAACTTAGGCGCAAAGGTGCAAAAGCAATCCTCGAAACCTATGGCGCACTCGCGCTTGGGCCGTATGCTGGAGTAGAAGTTGGTCATACGACTAATTTGCCGCCAGATAAATTAAGCCTAGCCCTTACCGATGTGCTTCGAGAAGCAAGTATTACGACTAAAGAGTGTGCGATTTCAATCCCGGCAGCTTCGAGCTTGGTGTTTCTGATAAACTTGCCATCATCAATTTCAGAAAAAGAATTGCCGAACGTCATTGCAACTGAAGCCCGCAAATATATCCCGGTACCCATAACTGAAGTCTCCCTCGATTGGTGGATTATTCCAAAGAAAGAGGAATCTTTTGAGGAAAGTCCGACCGAAGGGGCAATGGTAGCAAAACGAGAAATTCTTATTGCAGCAATTCATAATGAAACGATTCAAAAATACCGAGATATCGTGAAGTCTACTGCGCTTGATGCTTCCTTTTTTGAAATTGAACTTTTCTCGAGCATACGAAGTAGCTTCAATCATGAGCTCTCGACGGTGCTTATTATCGATATGGGGGCTATGAAAACCAAGCTTTCAATTATTGAATATGGCATTGTGCATAAATTCCATACTATTAATCGCGGGTCGCAGGATATTAGTAGTGCACTCGCAACGTCGCTTAATGTTACTTTTTTGCAAGGTGAACAAACTAAGCGTGAATTTGGACTCCTCGGTAACCCAGCTGATCCGAGCGTTGCACAAGTCGTCAAATTATCGATTGATTATATTTTATCTGAAACAGCTAGTGTTATTTTAAATTATGAGCGTGAACAAAATAAAACCATCAGTAAGGTTATTTTGACAGGTGGGGGAGTACTGTTGAAAGGTTTCTTGCCGGCGGCACAGGAAGCATTTAAAAGTGAAGTCATTTTGGCCAAGCCATTTGATAAAGTAGAAGCACCAGCATTTCTCGATAAGGTATTGGAGAGTGCAGGACCTGAATTTGCCGTTGCTGCAGGTCTCGCACTTCGACAACTTGAGCAGAATAGTTAGGTTATACACTATACATTGCACACGTTGCATATTAGAATGAGAGTAGTTATTTATTTTTTTAGTTTATTCCTTCTCAATGGATAAAGAAGCTCAAACATCTTTCATACCCAAGAAATCACTTTCTGAAGAACGAATACAATCGTCTCAGCCAGTTTCGCTCACTGTATTTATTGGTACGATCATATTTTTTGCATCAATTGCAGCCGCAGCAGGTGCGTATTTTTATCATGCAGTGCTCGTCAAGCGCGTAGATGATATGTCAAATCAGCTTGAGCTCGCTAAATCACGCTTTGAACCATCGCTTATCAATGATTTACAGACGCTCGATAGGAGGATAAACGGTTCTGATCAGTTACTTGCAGGACATACGATTGTAAGCCCCTTGCTTGATTCATTACAAGCTCTGACGTTAAAGACGATCAGGTATACTAAATTTGATTATGATATCGGCAAGTCTGATACTACGCTTGGTACAGATGTCGTCGTTAATATGGACGGTCAATCTGCAAGTGGTTATACACCAATCGCGCTTCAGGCAGATGTATTTTCACAAAATAAATATATCAAAGACCCTGTCTTTTCTAGCTTAACGATTGATCCATTTGGTAAAGTAAATTTTCATCTCACTTTTTCAGTTGATAGATCATTTGTCTCATATCAAGAAATGATTAATCGTCAAGCTGGCATACCTCAGGCTCCAGAAAACACTATAATAACCGTGCCAGCAGAACCAATACTTTCTCCAGCACAGCCGTCACCTGCATTACCAACTAATAGTACAACCACCAACTAGTATGTTGCGCTTTATTTTCCCAGCTGTACTAGTCTCCCTTGCGATTGGGCTTTTCTTATTGGTAACCAATCCAATGTATAAAGAGGTCAAAGAGTTACAAGTCAAAGAAGCAGCGTTTGGTCAGGCACTTGCCAATGCCAAACAACTTGAAGAAAAGCGAGATGAGCTGGTAGCAAAGTATAATGAATTTTCTCCAGAACAAATTGAGCAGTTGCGCAAACTATTACCTGACAATGTCGACAATATTCGCCTTATTCTTGAAATCGATTCTGTTGCGGCCAAGTATGGCATGTCACTTACGAATGTCAGTGTCAGTCCAACTCTTAAGAAAGATGCATCAGGCAAGCCAATCGATGAAGGTGGTGCCGCACTTGCGCTCCAGGACCAGGAATACGGTCTGTTTGATATGTCATTTGCCGTTCAGACGAATTACGAGAATTTTTATACATTTCTAAAAGATATTGAGCAAGGGCTACGCATTGTTGATATTCAAAGTATATCGTTTGATGCGATTAGTGATAAAGACTTGTACATCTTTAATTTTAAAATTCGTACCTATTGGCTTAAGAATTAACTATGGGAAAGATTATCAAAAAAATAATAATTTTTATTGTCGTCGCTGGGATTTTGTTTGTGGCATACACCTTTATTTCTGGTAAGAAAGATTCAACCGATACCTTGGTTACTGTTGGCGAAACTCCAGAGATGCAGACTACAGGCACAAGTGTTGGAGAAGATTTTCTCAATACGCTACTTAACATGCAGGCAATAAAACTAAACGGAGATATTTTCTCCAATCCATCTTTCACAAGCTTGAAAGATTATAGTATAACGCTTGTGCAATTAGGTAATCAGGGGCGTGCAAATCCTTTTGCACCAATTGGGGCTGATACTTCAGAGAGTACTGTTGTCCCAACAGTCCAAATTACGACTAATCCTGTTACTCAAACAACACAATCATCTGCTGTTGCAAATGGTGTACTTGCAAGTGGTATGATTGCCACCGAACGATGGTTTGAATGGGGATTGACGCAGACATTAGGTGCGGTTACGGTAAAACAAACTAGTAGTACGGTACCATTTACAGCTACTATTGCAGGATTGTCTCCAGCGACAACCTACTATGTAAAAGCGGCAGCAAAGATTGATGGTCAAATAGTGTATGGAAGCGTTATCTCCTTCAAGACCTTAAGTGCTGGACTTAATTAGTGATCATTTTGAATTTATATGACTTTTTTAGACAACCTCGCAACCCAGGGTCTTATTCGAGAAAATCAAATTAATGAAATAGCACGCCTTGCAGATGAAAAGCATGCAGGTGATATTGATGCAGTGCTTTTGGAGCTTGGACTTGAGGCTCAAAAACTTCTTGAACTAAAGGGAGCGTATTACAGTATTCCCACAAAAACTGTTGACCCAAAATCGGTTACCTTTGAAATATTGAAATATATTCCTGAAGATTCAGCAAAGCACTATATGTTTGTGCCGCTTGCAGTTACTGCTGGTGTTTTGGAAGTTGGTGTTGTTGAGCCAGATAATTTTGAGGCTATTGATGCGCTGCAATTTATCACCTCTAAGCTTGGGGTGCCCTACAAGATTTTTTTGATTACAAAGAAGAATTTTGAAGCAGTTTTAAATAATTATAAAGGGCTGAGTGGAGAAGTTGATCAAGCGATCTCCGAAATTGATTCTGAGCTTGCTGATGTAGATACCAAGGATGTTAAAATCGAAAATAATAAAATACAAAACACGCTCAAACCGGGACAAGAAGAGCAGATTATAGAAGAAGCGCCGATTATAAAAATTGTGGCAGTTATTGTCCGGCATGCAACTGAAGGTAATGCATCTGATATCCATATCGAAAATACAGGTGATAAAGTTAAAGTCCGCTTCCGTATTGATGGAACACTGCATACAAGTCTTGTTTTGCCGCTCAATGTTTATGCCGGCATCGTTGCGCGTATCAAGATCATGGCGAAGCTTCGCTTAGATGAAAAGCGTAAGCCTCAAGACGGTAGTTTTGCAACAAAAATTGCTGGTAGAAAAGTTGAATTTCGTGTCTCAACATTTCCTGCATATTATGGCGAGAAAGTTGTTATGCGTATCTTGGATTCGGAAAAAGGTGTTAAGACGCTTGATCAGCTTGGCTTAAATGAGCGCAATATGGGTCTTGTTCGTGGTGCATTGAAGCGTCCGTATGGACTTATTTTGATTACTGGTCCAACTGGGTCTGGTAAATCAACAACGCTTTATTCGATGTTAAATGAAATAGATCGCGAGAAACAAAATGTTGTCTCACTTGAAGATCCAGTCGAATATCAAATTCCAGATGTTAACCAATCCCAAGTCATGCCTGAAATCGGTTATACCTTTGCTTCAGGCCTTCGATCCATACTGCGTCAGGACCCTGACATAATCATGGTTGGAGAAATCCGTGATAAAGAAACTGCTCAGCTCGCTATTCAGGCTGCATTGACTGGTCATTTAGTGTTTTCAACACTACACACCAACAATGCAATTGGTGTTATCCCGCGTCTCATTGATATGGGCGTTGATCCTTATTTGATCGCGCCGACGCTTATCCTCTCTGTGGCCCAGCGTCTAGCTCGTGTGGTATGCCCAGATTCTCGCAAGCAAGTACCAATGGATGATACGATGCGACAAATTATGGCTAAAGAATTTACTGATTTACCAGAAGAAGCTAAAAAACAAATTCCAACCGATAATGTTATGTACGAAGTCGTGCCGTCGCCAGAATGTCCCAATGGTACCCATGATCGTATGGCGGTATTTGAAATGTTTGCAGTCGATAAAGAAATGCAGCACATAATATTGACGAGTCCGATTGAAAGTGAAATTTATAAATCCGCTAGGAGTCGAGGTATGCTCACGATGAAAGAAGATGCGATTATCAAAAGTTTGCAGGGTATACTACCGTTCCAAGAAATCTATAATGATTTATAAAATGAAGAACCAGTGCTATACTATATACGTATATTTATTTTTACTACAGTAGTGAGAAAAGAGTTATTGAAAAAGTATGGATTACATAAAAGAAGTTGATGAACTCATAACTACTCTCATCCGCGAAGGCGGATCAGATTTGCATATTGCAGGCATGCGTTACCCTGCTATTCGCGTAGCAGGGCAGTTGATATTCCTCGTCAAGAGAAATGTGTATACGAAAGAAGATTCATTAGGAGTTTTGAATGTACTCTTGGGGGATGAAAAGTTTAAGCTCTTCCTAGTCAATCAAGAAGTTGATTTCTCCTATGAATTCAAAGGACAAGCAAGACTTCGAGGTAATGCATTTTATACCAAAGGTATTGTAGCAATCGCACTTCGTCTTATCCCTGAAGTGAAATCACTCGCAGAACTTCATCTGCCAGCTATCATTGAAACATTTACTAGAAAAAAACAAGGTTTTTTCTTGGTTGTCGGCCCAGTGGGACAAGGCAAGTCTACAACGCTAGCTTCGATGATTAACCTCATCAACAATGAACGCGCAGAGCATATTGTCACTATCGAAGACCCGATCGAATACATGTATCAACCAAAACATGCGATTATTGATCAACGTGAAATTGGTATAGATACCAAAGATTTCAATACTGCACTCAAATCGATTTTCCGTGAAGATGTTAACGTGATCTTGATCGGTGAAATGCGAAGCCATGAGACTATAGCTACCGCTGTCAGTGCTGCAGAAACTGGCCACCTTGTACTTTCGACGCTCCACACCAACAATGCATCCCAGACGATTGATCGTATTATAGATACATTCCCTGGTAATCAGCAAGATCAAATTCGCGTGCAGCTCGCGTCGTCTCTCTTGGGTGTATTCTCTCAGCGTCTTATCCCAAAAATCACCGGTGGACTCGTGCCGGCATATGAGCTTTTAATAAACAATACAGCAGTATCAAATTTGATCCGTGAGAAACGCACACATGAAATCGATGTTGTTATTGAAACTGGTTATGAGCAAGGCATGATTGACATGAACCGATCGTTGCTAGAGCTCGTTCGGGCAGGGGAGATCACGATGGACAATGCGTACCTCTATTCATTTAATCCAAAGAACTTGGAGCGCTTGGCATAATCACATGCAATATAAATATAAAATCGTTACCACAGGAGGCGAAAATAAAGAAGGACTTATTGAAGCTCGCACAAAAGACCTGGCTATTGCAGCCTTGCAGCGCCGAGGTTTTGTGGTTGTCTCGATCAAAGGTGAAGAAGATAAGAAATTAGGATTGAAGATGTCTCTCTTTGAGAAGGTGAAAGTGAAAGACGTCGTAATTCTATCGCGTCAGATTGCAACATTGTTTGAGGCGCAAGTTTCAGCACTCAAGGCATTCTCACTTCTCGCTTCGAATGTTGAGAATCCGCTCTTGTCAAAAAAGCTTACGCAGCTTGTTGACGATCTTCAGGCTGGTTATTCTATTTCTGGTGCAATGGAAAAACACCCCGATGTCTTCTCAGATTTCTATGTCAACATGGTTAAAGCTGGTGAAGAGTCTGGGAAGCTTACCCAAACATTTAATTTCTTGGCAGATTATTTGGATAGAAACTATGCACTGGCATCAAAGACTAAAAATGCATTGATTTATCCAGCGTTTGTCATATTTACATTCTTTGCGGTGATGGGGATTATGTTTACCGTGGTTATTCCAAAGTTGTCACAAATTATTAAAGAAAGTGGGCAAACAGTGCCCTTGTATACCAAAGTGGTTATTGCCATGAGTGACTTCTTTGTTCATTACGGCATCTTTGTCCTTATTATCCTTGCAATGGGAGTTGGCTATGTTTGGTATCTCTCAAGAGGTGACTCTGGCAAGCAATACTTGGATGGGATTAAACTCTCATTTCCAATTATCGGCAAAGTTTTCACTAAATTCTATTTAGCACGAGTTGCTGACAATCTGGATACTATGCTTTCTTCAGGTATTTCAATCGTTCGATCAATCGAAATCACTGGGGCTGTGGTTGGGAACCGAGTATATGCTGCTGTTATGAAACAAGCAGAAGAAGACGTCAAAGCAGGTAGCTCGTTTTCTGATGCATTAGCAAAGCATGCCATGATGCCACCGATACTTGTGCAAATGGTGAAAGTTGGTGAAGAAACTGGTTCACTCGGCTCAATACTCAAAACCTTGGCGAAGTTTTACAAGCGCGAAGTTGATGATGCTGTTGATACTATGGTTGGGCTTATCGAGCCGATTATGATTGTGGCGCTTGGTCTTGCTGTCGGTGTGTTATTGGCCTCAGTTCTTATGCCGATTTACAATATCGCCGGCGGTATACAATAAAAATATTCTTAAACTTATCCACAGCCCTTCCTTTACAGGCATTCTAGGTATCCATGCTAAAATAAATCCATTACAAAGTAAGTCTTGCCAGCATCACCCATTATTATTATCGTGAGGTTGGCGACAAAAGTTAATTTATTATGGAAAAGAATAACAAAGGTTTTACACTTATCGAACTTTTGGTCGTTATTGCGATCATTGGTATTTTGGCGTCAGTTGTGTTGGCATCACTTAACTCAGCCCGAAGTAAAGGTGCTGATGCAGCGATCAAAGCTAACCTGACAAATGTTCGTGCACAAAATGAGCTCTTTTATGACTCAAATGGTAGTCAGTATGCAAAAGGTACTGGTATCACAGCTGCGGTAACAGCTTGTACTGCAACAATTGGTACAAACACAGCCAATATCTTCTCTATTATCAATGACGCTAATGTGTTCAATGCTGTAACTCAGGCTTCTGCGCAAGCAGGTGGCACAAACACTTGTGGATACTGGAGCACAGCTACAGCTTGGGCTATTGCAGTGAAGCTTAAAACTTCAGATGGTGCTGGTGCTGGTAATTCACTAGTTGATGCATGGTGTGTCGATAGTACTGGTCAAGGCAAAGGATATACCTATGCAACAGGTGAAAACGTTTTGAATGCAATCAGTACAACCACAGGTGCTTGTATATAATATCTATCTGAATTATTACAAAACAAAAACCGCTTATGCGGTTTTTGTTTTGGTTATCTGTATACAACCTATGCTATACTTCATATAGTTTTAATCATATATTCTCATTACTTGTATATGTTACTTTATTATTTTGCTCTCTTTATATTAGGTACACTCATTGGTAGTTTTCTCAATGTTGTTATTTACCGCTTTCAAACTGGCAAGGGGCTCGGTGGTAGATCAATGTGTATGTCATGTGGCAAAACACTTCACTGGTATGAATTACTCCCGATTGTGAGTTTTGTTATTCAACATAGACGCTGTACAAAATGCAAAAGCAAAATTGCCTGGCAGTATCCGATCGTTGAAGCAATAACAGGGCTAGTATTTGTTGCACTTGCAGCAAAGTACTATATGCCAGGTGCTACACTATGGCAGTTTCTAGCTCCGCTCCTATTTGCTGTTTTCTGTATGTGTCTACTTATTGTTATATCGGTCTATGATCTTAAGCATATGATCATACCAAATCGGCTGTGCTACTTATTTATAGCGCTCACCTTTCTTAATCTTTTCATTTCACCAGCTGGTATAACAGTGCCTGAGCTTTGGCATCTCTTGGGTGGCATACTCTTGCCATTACCGTTTTTCTTGTTGTGGTACTTCTCAGATGGCAAGCTTATGGGATTTGGGGATATTAAACTTATGATTGGTATTGGTTTTTTGCTTGGTATTGCAATGGGAATCGCAGCACTTATGATTGCATTTTGGTCTGGAGCGTTAGTTGCGATCGTCTTATTATTTTTTAGAAAAAAACGTTATACTATGAAGAGTGAAGTGCCATTTGGGCCGTTTTTAGTACTGGGAACTTTTATTATGTATGCTTTCGGTACGTGCCTTGTGCAACTTTTCCCATATTTTTCACTATAGCAATACAGCTTGGATGCAAAATTTCAAGCATATACAATGATATATAACGCATACCACTTACTAGGTAAATATTTAAAATCAAAGCTTGCGATTGCAGGTAGTGATAATCGCGGGCTTACTTTTATTGAGCTTATCGTTGTACTTTCAATTGTTGGTGCAATATCAAGTACCGTACTTTTTCAATTTGGCTCTTTTTCTAGTAACGTGACATTGCAAAATTTGGCGCAAGATATTGCTCTCATTATTAAGAAAGCCCAGACCAATGCCATATCAGGTAGCTTGTCGAGTGGGTTTATTGCTGGCCAGGCGCCTTCATATGGTGTTAATTTTGATACAACATCTGGCAACCAGAATAAATTTAACTACTTTCGAGATATTGGTACGGTCGGAATTACTCCGGACGGTATTTTAAACGGTAACTGCAATAACCCAGGTGCTTCAGGTAATGAATGTTTGGGAGTAACAACGATCCAATCTTCTGATACTATTGTTTCCCTTTGTGACGGTGGTGGTAAATGTACATACAAGAATCTTTCAGTTACATTCTCACGTCCATTTCCTGATCCGACATTCCGAACAAAGACTGCTGGTGTTGCTGTACCGCTAACGACGGGCGGTGCTCAGATTGTTATTCAATCTGCGAAAGGCTTAAAGAAGACGATTATTATTTGGCCAATCGGACAAATCAGCGTTGTTGATGGTGATGCAAAGAATTTATTTCCTAATGGCGGCTCTACCTTATGATGCATAACAAACTAAAAGATACATCTGCATTTACTTTGATCGAAATTATGATTGCTGTCGCACTTTTTTCTATTATTATGACGATTGGTATTGGTGCGGTACTTAATGTCACCAAATTGCACAAAAAAAGCCAAGCCACCCGTAATGTGCTTGATAATATTGATTTCATCATGGAGGATATGACGAGAAATATCAGACTTGGTACTCTCTACCATTGCAATATTTATGCAGCAAGTGCGATTAATATCCCAAATGATTGCCCAATTACATCAAGCACTCCCGAGCCATATTTTTCTTTTGCTTTTGAGCCAGTTGGAGGCAATACTGCGGATTTGTCTGATCAAGTCGTGTATCGAATGCAGTCAGTCGGAAACTATTATCAGCTTATCAAAGGTAAAGGTACCGACCAATCGAAAGATCAAATATTGACGCCAGCTGAAGTGCATATATTTAAATCATCTGGTTTCAATGTGGTTAATGCTAGTAATCTTACGGGCCTCCAACCAATGGTAACAATACGGTTAGTTGGTGAAATAGTTTTTCAAGATATCAAAACTCCATTTGCCATACAAACAACCGTCACTGAACGACAGATTAATTGTGATACTACCTGTGATTTAGTTCCAATAACTAATTAAAATGCAAAGCGTATATAATAAAAAAATAAAAAAATGTTCGGATAATCAAGGATTTACCATTATCGAGACTTTGGTTTCATTGGTTATTTTCTCAACATCAATTATTTTTTTGATTAGTGTATCTGCATCTGGTGCTGCTAATGCAACTTTTTCGAAAAACCGCATGACAGCATCCTATCTAGCTGAGGAGGGGATTGAACTTATGCGCGGACTTCGAGACAGTATGGTGCTTTCTAATACAACAGGAGGTGGATGGGAAACCTTTAAAACAGTAACCAATACTGGTGCTTGCAGTACAGGTTGTAATATTGATCCCGCGACACTTGCTATCTGTCCATGTACAGGATCGACGTGTCAGGTACCGGTTACGCTCTATACTGAAAGCAGTAGTTATGTCTATTATGGATATGGGCCATCCTGCCAAATTCCCACAGGGCAAACGTTCTCCCCATATACCCGAACAATAAAAATTGAATCGTTGCAGCAAGCAGACCAAAGCGATGGGTATTTGGTAACAAGTACGGTCAGCTGGCTTCAGGGTACTGTTACCAAATCAATCAAATACCAAACTGTATTTTTTAATTGGGAACCAAACCACGCGCCTTCAACCGGGGGAACTCAAGAATAATATATGGCAAAAAATACATTACCTAAAATAAATAGCATACAAAACACACAGTATACTTCTTCTCTTTATAGAAAAGAGCAACATGGCTTCGTTGTATTATTCACTGTGCTTATTGCAGGTATTGTTTTAGCGCTTGGATTAGGAATTTTTAGTATTGCGTATAAAGAATTGCAACTGACCTTTTCTGCCAAAGAATCACAGTATTCATTTTTTGCAGCAGATGCTGGCGCAGACTGTGCATTATTTTATGATCTAAAAAAAGGTAATTTTTCTGTTGCTTCTCCAGCAATTCCACAATGTAATGGTGCGCCCGTAGCGAATTTCACTAGTATTTCACCTACATCATTTTCATTTCAATTCAACTCAGGAGATAAGGGTTGCGCTGTTGTTTTTATAGACAAGGCACATAGCAGTGGGACACAAACTCGTATAATATCGAAAGGATACAATACGACATGTAATACGATAAGCACATTTGACACAAACCGCATAACTGAAAGACTTCTCGAGGTAAAGTATGCTAACCCTACTGGTGGGACAAATGGAAACGGTGGAACAAGCGATTAGTTAGACTTCTCATATCGACTGTAAGGCTAAAATGCTATACTTTGGCGCATAGTAGGTTTTTCTAGAATATGAATTCCAAAGAAGCTAACAAGAGAATACAGGCATTGCGTAAAGAGATTGTTCGCTTGCGAACTCTCTATCATGTCGATAATGCAAGAGATGTCACGGACGACGTCTATGATTCACTTACACAAGAGCTTCGTAAGCTCGAAAATGCCTACCCATCACTTAAGGATTCAACTTCATCGGTTAATAGAGTGGCGGGAGCAGTGCTTGCCAAATTTGAAAAAGTCCCACACGCGTCACGTATGCTATCGCTTAATGATGCATTTTCAAAAGAAGAAGTGCTTGATTGGCAGAAAAGGATCAAGAAATTACTTCCTGGCAAAAAAGATATAGAATATTTCTGTGAACTTAAGCTTGATGGTCTTGCGGTGTCACTTATTTATGAAGATGGGAAATTTATTCGCGGGGCAACGAGGGGAGATGGATTTATTGGGGAAGATATTACTGAGAATTTAAAAACAATTGAAAATATTCCACTCGTATTACCGAAGCCATATCCAAAGTATATTGAGATTCGCGGTGAAGCATTGCTTTCAAAAAAAGTTTGGGAACGTCTGAACAAGGAAAATGAACGTTTGGGTAAAATGCTGTTTGCAAATACTAGAAATGCCGCAGCGGGTTCGCTGCGGCAGCTTGATCCGAAATTGGCCCAAGAGCGTTCTCTAGAATTTTTTGCTTGGGATATACAAGGACTAACTGATACGTCATATTCATTAGTAACTCATTCAGAAAAGCACCTGCTCTTACGAAAACTTGGTTTTACGATTGATTCTCATGAGAAAAAAACTCAGAAGATAGAAGAAGTTTTTGCATTTATTGATGTAATTGAAAAAATTCGCCCAAGCTATCCATATGGGACAGATGGTGTGGTCATATCGGTAAATGCTTTGGATCAAGAAGAGACCTTGGGTGTGGTAGGTAAGGCGCCACGGTGGGCTATAGCTTACAAATATCCAGCTGAAAAAGCGACAACCATTGTAGTAGATATAACAGTTAACGTAGGCCGAACTGGCGCACTTACTCCACTTGCACATTTTAAACCAACGCTTGTGGCTGGCTCGACGGTTTCGAAAGCTACGCTTCATAATATTGATCAGATTAATCGTTTGGATATCAGAATCGGCGACACTGTTGTTATTCAAAAAGCTGGTGATGTCATACCTGAAGTAGTAGAAGTTCTAGTATCTTTTAGAACTGGTAAGGAAAAGAAATTCTCAATGCCTCAAGAGTGCCCAGTGTGCCGTGCTACAGTCGAACGTCGTCAGGGGGGAGCTGAAACAACAGTCGCGTATTACTGCACAAACATTCATTGCCCAGCCAGAAATCGTCGGGGTATGCAACATTTTGTCAATGTCTTTGAAATTTATGAAGTCGGTCCAAAAGTACTCGATAGGCTTAAAACTGAAGGTTTGATTAGTGATGCAGCTGATCTCTTTACACTTACTGAAGCTGATCTATCTGGACTTGAAAGATTTGGGGAAAAATCTGCCAAAAATATTATAGACTCGATAACTTCACGGAAAAAAATATCACTATGGCGGTTTTTATATGCACTAGGCATTCTCCATGTTGGCGAGGAAACAGCCAAGGATATTGCAAATCATTTTGGCTCGTTAGAAAAAATCAAGAGTGCGACAAGTGAATCAATCAATGCAATTCCGAACATTGGTCCTATTGTATCCAAATCCGTGCACACATATTTCCAAGAAAAAACTAATACTAGATTTATCGAAAAATTATTTGCCAATGGAATTCGTATTGAAAAATCAATAAAAAAACAAAATGGCAAATTTACTGGTATGACGTTTGTGCTTACAGGAACACTGCCTACGCTTTCGCGCGATGTTGCCAAAGCAAAAATTGAGAATCAAGGGGGCAAGGTCTCAAGTAGTGTTTCTAAAAATACAAGCTATGTCCTAGCAGGGGAAAGTCCTGGATCAAAATACACTGACGCTCAAAAATTAGGTATACAAACCCTTACTGAAGAAGCATTTATGCAATTATTGCAATAAGTAGCAGAAATATATTTTTCTAGTATACTTTCTGTATGCAATTACGCGATATCGATAAATTAGCAGAATTGGCACGGATGGAAATCCCACAGGCAGAAAAAGAGAAAGTCCTACAGGATTTGTCTGGGATTTTGTCGTATATTGAACAAATTAAGGAAATTGCCGTCGCGGATATTATGACAGACTACCCGTTGCGTAACGTTTTCCGAGAAGATGAGAAAGTGAATCAACCTGAGGCTTGTACAGAAACATTACTAAGAGAAATGCCTGATACACAGGATGGATTTTTAAAAGTGCAGAAAATACTTTGAGTATTTGTCTGCGCTAAAACTACATATACCACATGATACCAATACATGATCTTACAATTGAAAAAGCACATGAGCACCTTACTAATGGTGATTTCAGTGTTTGGGAATTATGCCAAGCATATCTAGAAAATATTACAGCAAGGAATACTGAACTTAATATTTATCTGGAAGTGTTTGATGATATACAAACACAAGCGCAAGCTGCTCAGGAGCGTTTTATAAATGGTACTGCGACACTTTTGACAGGCATTCCATTTGCTATGAAAGATAATATGTTGATAAAAGGCAAACGAGTGACAGCAGGATCAAAAATATTAGCTAATTACAAAGCGACATATGATGGCACGGTGTCAAAACTTCTCAAGGATGCTGGTGTGATTTTCCTTGGTCGAGCCAATATGGATGAATTTGCTCAAGGAAGTTCAACTGAAAATTCAGCATTTGGTGTAACAAAAAATCCTCTCGATAGTAGTCGTGTACCAGGAGGTTCTTCAGGAGGATCGGCTGCTGCTGTTGCTGCAAATATGGCATTAGTGTCACTCGGATCTGATACGGGGGGATCGATTCGTCAGCCAGCTGCATTTTGTGGGCTCGTTGGACTCAAGCCGACATACGATACTGTTTCTCGTTACGGACTTATTGCACTTGCGTCGTCACTTGATCAGATTGGACCAATGACAAAATCTGTACGTGATGCAGAAATTATTTTTGATACGTTAAATAAGTATGATCCACTGGATGCAACATCAATGCCGACTGCCATGCGTCACATGAAGCATGATAGTTCAAATAAAAAGATCGGTGTACCAAGAGCATTTCTTACGGGTGAGGGAATCGACAAGGGAGTGCTTGAGAATTTCAACACAAGTTTGGAACGAATGAAAGTATTAGGGTATGAAATTATTGATATTGATTTGCCACTTATGCCGTATTCACTGGCTGTCTATTATGTGTTGCAGCCAGCAGAAGCTTCTTCGAACTTATCGCGCTTTGATGGGGTGAAATATGGGTTGAAAGATAAAGGTGCTGATCTGCTTGCAACATATATGCAAACGAGAGGTAGTGGTTTTGGAATGGAGACACGGCGAAGGATATTATTGGGTACCTACGTACTATCTCATGGTTATTATGATGCGTACTACAGGAAAGCAGTCAATGTCCGTGATCAGATTACAGCTGAACTTGATCGAGCATTTGAAACGGTTGCTATAATTGCCACACCAACGACACCAACGCCAGCATTTAAGATTGGAGAAAAGACTACTGATCCGGTCCAAATGTATTTGTCAGATATTTTTACTGTACCAGCAAACATTGCTGGTAATCCAGCGATCTCAGTTCCTTCAGGGGAAAGCAATCAGGGATTGCCGTATGGCATACAATTTATGGCACCACATTTTGGTGAGAAAGTACTTTTTGCTATTGGTAAGGAATTTGAAAAAAGCGTACAATAGTACATATGGCAGATGCAAAAGCAAAACCTGCAAGCAGCACAAGTGCAGGTCCTTGGATTATAGCTTCAGTTGTTGGTATTTTCCTTGCGCTTGTTTTTATTAGTCGTGGTGTGCCTACTACGAATGAAGGGGGATTGCCGACATATTTAAATCTTGAGTATGTTTTCTATAGGATTGCAGCATTACTTCAGGCAATATGGGAAGCTCTCGTAAATGGTTCAATCTATGCAATACTTGTTGGTATTTTAACTATAGTTGGAATTGCAATGGCGATTATTATTGCGTACACCCATATTCGGTCAAAGGAAATTGAAAAGGAGCAAGAAGAAGCAATGAAAAAGGTTGCAATAACGATACCAACTAATGAGGCCAAAAATCCACGATGGGATAGTGTCAAAAAACATATGGCAACTACCAATGAAAGTGAATGGCGACAGGCGATTATTGATGCAGATATTATTCTTGATGAAATGGTGAATCGGATGGGATACAAGGGCGAGAATCTGGGTGAGAAACTAAAGGTAATTGAAGCAAGTGATTTTACTACACTCCAGGATGCATGGGATGCGCATAAAGTCAGAAATCAAATCGCTCACGATGGTTCAAATTTTGAGTTGACAGAGCATGAAGCTAAACGAGTCATTGGGCTCTATGAGAGGGTCTTTCGAGAATTTGATTTTATTTAGTTTTCTATATCTGGAATAAATAATTTTCTCATCTGCGGAACTCGCAATTTCTATGGAAATTGCTCAGACAAATCCTCGACTCGAAAATTACTTATTCTAGACTTTACAATTTTTAGGTTGCAAAATATCCTAATTTGGCTAGAATGGGAAAGCATTACTAAAATCAGATCGCGGGTAGAAATGGTTATCTCCAGTGAGACTACAGCGCGAATAACCAGAGGTTATGAGTATTGGTAAATGGTATAGTAAGTAATATAAAAATATCGCGGGGTAGAGAAGTGGTTATCTCATCAGGCTCATAACCTGAAGACGGCCGTTCGAATCGGCCCCCCGCAACACTCCCGCCACAGGCGGGCAAGTCGGCAAGTGACATGCCACATCTCATGTCTTTGGGCCGTTGCTTTAGTTAGTGGTGAATATGACGGGTAGGCTTTGCCGAACAATGTCGTCACGATATACTTCGTGGCAATACCATCGACAAAAAGCAAAAATGTTTGCTTTTTGTCGGGGTAGCTTCCGCCAAAGGCGGACAAGCAGTCAATATGTTTTGACTTTTACCCGCCAATGACGGAGTAGCTCAGTTGGTAGAGCACAGGACTCATAAGCCTGGGGTCGCGAGTTCGATCCTCGCCTCCGTCACAGTGTCCGTCATATGGCGGGCATAAGCCCGGGGTCGCGATTTCGATCCTCGCCTCCGTCACAGTTACTTGAACATACAATGTTCAAGATGATATAAAAAGAGAATAAAATATTTGTGATTGTGGCTGTTTTGGCTAGACAAGCAAAGATGATATAAAAAGAGAATAAAATATTTGCGACCGTAGCTCAGCTGGTTAGAGCGCCCGCCTGTCACGTGGGAGGTCGCCGGTTCAAGTCCGGTCGGTCGCGCAAGAATTTGGTATTAAAAAAATTTTAATCTATGAAATATACATTTAAAGCATTGACCCTGTTTATTGGACTTACGGCTATACTGTTCGTATTTTTCGTCTTTAATATCAATTCTAGTAATGGTAGTAGTACACTGGCTTTTGGTTCTGTATCTAATTTAAATATTGAGACACTAAATAACTGGCGTGCAGCTGGTGGTTTTACACGAGAACTTCAGTTAGGTAATCACGGAGGGGATGTAAGCTATTTACAAAAATATTTGCGTAGCATATATCCCAAAAGTATTTCACGCATAGACGGTGTGTTCGGTATAGAAACCACAAATGCACTTGCTCTTTTTCAAAAAGACGCATCTTTGCCCATAACTGGCATGTTTGATAAAGAAACAAAAGAAACAATAAATCAATTATTCATAGGAGCCCTTTGCCCCAAGGGTGATGTGGCATATGCTGAGACGTTACTATTGCCGATAAGCAAAACACAAATGGTAGATAGAGACTACGCACCATCTGATCTGGTCGTATTACCAGAACAAGTGGTGACGAATGGCATTATATGTCTGAGAACTGAAACAGCAGATGCTTATATTCGTATGACCGATGCTGCACGTACTCAAGGGCTCGTTATACGTATTACATCTGGATTTCGGAATTTTGAAATACAAGAATACCTATTTAATTTCTATACTAAACTACGAGGTATAGCATATGCGAGTAGAGTAAGTGCATTACCAGGGCATTCAGAACATCAATTAGGGACAACAGTAGATCTCACGGGAGCATCATTGCGCTATGTATCAACGAGTCATTCATTTGCGCAGTCACCTGAAGGTAAATGGCTTGCAGCACATGCCGGTGAATATGGCTTTGTGCTAAGTTATCCTAGGGGCAAAGAATCAATAACAGGTTATACCTATGAGCCGTGGCACTATCGCTATGTAGGGATTGCACATGCAGAAGCACTCAAATCATCTGGTCAAACTCTAAAAGAATATTTGGAAAACCTAGAGACGACAGAACAACTTTAGTATGTACCATCCAACAGTTGAAACAATAAAGACACTTTTGGATTCTAAAAGTATTGTGTATGAGGCATTTGAACATGCTCCTGTTCGGACCAGCGAGGAAGCAGCTAGTATCCGCCATGGGTACACAATCCATCAAGGAGCCAAGGCAATTATTGTGCGTGTAAAAATACCAAACGAAGCTAAAAAATTTATTATGCTCGTTGTGCCTGGGGACATGCGCTTTAGCGAAAGGCAACTGAAAGCAAATCTTGGTATTACAGAAGTTAGATTTGCAACAGAAGTCGAAGTAGGCGAGATAACGGATGGCATACTTCCAGGGGGAGTACCACCATTTGGTAATCTATTTAGCCTAGAAGTCTATGTGGATCCAGAAGTTTTAAAAAATGAAAAAATTATTTTTAATGCAGGTGATCGATCGTATTCTATCGCAATGAAAGCGGCGGATTATGAGAAAATAGTTACCCCTACAATTGTCCAGATTACTTAAGCTTATTTGCAAAAAAGTAGAAAATCTCTATAGTTGAAGAGTATTTTAAGGTTATTTTCTAATAACCAAAAAAAACGATAGCTTGCATGCCGTTGTAGCTGTTTTGGTAGATCTAAAAGTATATATGCTGCCGTAGCTGTTTTGGTAGATCTAAAAGTATATAAGCCGTTGTAGCTCAGTTGGTAGAGCACGTTCTTGGTAAGAACGAGGTCTCCGGTTCAATCCCGGACAACGGCTCATAAAAAACTCTCATTGACTCAAGTCATAGGTGAGTATAGACTAATGCAAACCTTTGATAAATAAGGTACTGGCGCTCCTACAAGAGTGTTTTTTAATGTAACCTTTATAAAATAGAAAAATGAATAGACTTAAGAAGATTACCTCAAATGGATTAACCTATGATGATGTTCTCATCCTACCTGGTTATTCAGAAGTATTGCCTCGACAAGTGAATACGAGTACAAATCTTACTAAAAACATTCGACTCAACGTTCCGGTGCTTTCAGCGGCCATGGATACCGTCACCGATTGGCAAATGGCTATTGCCATGGCAAGTCAGGGTGGCCTAGGTATTCTGCATAAAAATATGTCTATTGAAAGGCAGGCGGAGGCAGTGCGAAGGGTGAAACGAAGTGAAAGTGGTCTCATTATTGATCCGACCACACTTCATCCGGAAGATACTATTGGTCAGGCACTGCAGCTCATGAAGGAATTCAAGATCGGTGGCATTCCCATTGTAGACAATGAAAAGAAATTGGTAGGTATCCTTACCAACAGGGATCTCAGGTTTGAAAAGAATATGAAGCGGAAAATTTTAGAAGTGATGACAAAGGACAGGTTAGTTACCGCACCTGAAGGTACAGATCTGAAAAATGCAGAAGAAATTCTGCAGGACTATAAGGTTGAGAAACTTCCCGTTGTAGACAAGAAAGGCAAATTAAAAGGTCTTATAACTTATCGGGATATTTTGAAATTAAAAAGTCATCCAAATGCGTGTAAAGACACCTTTGGACGACTTCTGGTAGGCGCAGCTGTTGGAGTGACGACAGATATATTGGATCGTATAGAAGCTCTTGTTCACAATGGGGTAGATGTTATTTGTATTGATACTGCGCATGGTCACTCTCATGGGGTACTAGAGTCAGTAAAAAATGTGAAGAAAAAATTCAAACATCTTGAGGTAATTGCCGGTAATGTAGCGACCAGTGAAGGTGCAGCAGCACTTGCAGAAGCTGGAGCTGATGCTGTAAAAGTTGGCGTAGGTCCAGGATCAATATGTACTACTCGAATTGTTACAGGGGTAGGCGTACCACAACTTACAGCTGTAATGGAAGCAGCAAGAGGATTGAAGAAATATAATATTCCACTCATTGCAGACGGCGGTATTCGATACACTGGTGATATTGTCAAAGCAATCGTAGCCGGTGCTGATGCGGTTATGGCAGGTTCACTTTTTGCAGGACTTGAAGAATCTCCAGGTGAGACAATTATTTTCGAGGGTCGCAAATTTAAGTCATACAGAGGTATGGGTTCGATCGAAGCTATGCAGGACGGATCCAAAGATCGTTACTTTCAGGATGCAGAAGATGACATAAAGAAACTGACTCCTGAAGGAATAGTTGGCCGTGTTCCATATAAAGGGACACTCGCTGAAGTAATGGTGCAGTGTATTGGTGGATTACAAGCAGGTATGGGCTATACTGGCTCTCCAGATATTCCAACACTAAAGCAAGCACGATTTGTTCAAATTTCAACTGCGGGTATTCGTGAAAGCCATGTGCATGATGTGGCAATCACGAATGAAGCACCAAATTACAGTAAATAAAATAATTCACAAAAAATTCTTTTCACAAAAATCTCGTTTGAAAATGAAACAGATACTAGCAGTTATTCAAGGCTTCATTGATGTCCTTATTGGATTGCAATGGGGTGACGAAGGAAAAGGGAAAATAGTAGATTACTTATTGAATCTATATGACATTGTTGTCAGGTTCCAAGGTGGGCCAAACGCAGGTCATACATTGGAATTTGAAGGTAATAAGATTGTTTTGCACTCGTTACCATGCGCTTTTGGTCAAAAAGATAAAATAGGATGTATGGGTGCCGGTATGGTAGGGAATCCAATTAAAATAGTTAATGAAATCCATGAGCTTGAAAGCCTTGGTATTGAAGTAATCAGTCGATTATTTATATCCCGGCATATGTCTCTTATTGCACCGTTCCATATCTATCGCGATATGGCTGAAGAGAAGAAGAAAGAAGTATCAACTGGCAAGAAAATCGGTACAACATGTCAAGGTATCGGACCGGCATATGAAGATAAATATGCAAGGCGCGCACTCCGGATGGGAGATATTCTTTCACCAGACTTCCTTATTCGATTTGAAGCATGGGAAGCATATCACATGGAGCAGTTTACTCTTTTCGAGAAATACTTCTCTTTTCCGATGGAAGAGTATCTGAAAGATAAGGCAGATTGGCTACGTGCAATTGAATTCGTTAGGACTCTCAATATTGTTGATTTGTCGCAATATTTACTAGACGCCATGAAGCAAGGTAAAAAAATACTTGCAGAAGGTGCTCAAGGCAGCATGCTTGATGTTGATTACGGTGATTTCCCTAATGTAACCAGTTCTTCCACTTATGCAGCATATGCAGCAGTAAGTTTGGGGGTTCCAGCACACTCAATCCGCACTGTCATGGGAGTTATTAAACTCTATGCTACCAAAGTTGGTAGTGGTGCATTTCCATCACGTATGCCTAAAGAGGTAGAAGAGAAATTCAGAAAGGAAGGTAATGAGTATGGTGCAACGACGGGGCGTCCTCGAAATTGCGGATGGTTGGATTTGCAGGCATTACGGTATGTTGTCGAAAGAAATAATGTAACAAAAATGTTCATTACCAAAGTGGATGTTTGTCCAACTAATATCATCAAAGTTGTTACACACTATAAAAAAGATGACGAAATTATTAAAGAATTTCCGTCAACTTTTGAAGGAATAACTTGTGAGACTGAAGAACATTATGGATGGCAGGTATCTCCAGGATCAATGAAGACGCAAGATATTCCACCATCTCTTTGTAACTTTCTTAACTGTTTGGAAAACGTCTTTGCTGCCTGGAATTGTGATCCAATAATTATCGAAGCAATTGGTACAGGGCCTGATCGGAAAGATATTGTTCGTTGGCAAAGTTAATTAAATAGATTTTTAAACCTGTACATATGTACAGGTTTTTTTGTTTGAATACTTAGGTAAAATCTGCTACAGTCCAGGCGTGTTATAGTGGATAAATCAATTTGCCACCCTAGCTCAGTTGGTACCTGCCCGAATGACTGTAGAAGAATTATAATAAGCCGATGTAGCTCAGTTGGTAGAGCATCGCTTTCGTAAAGCGAGGGTCGTCAGTTCAATCCTGACCATCGGCTCAAGTAGTCATTCAGTCGGGCGGGGAGCATCGCTTTCGTAAAGCGGGGGTCCCGAGTTCGATCCTCGGGGGTGGCTCAAAATTTGTAAAATATTTTATGAGAAATACCTATGCAACCATATCAATACGCACATTACAAAACAATGCAGATAGTATTACGCATGCTTGTAAACCAGGCGTAAAAGTTTGTGCCGTAGTAAAAGCTGATGCCTACGGTCATGGCATGCTACAAGTCGCACAAGCTCTCGCAAAGCATGTGGATTATTTTGCAGTGGCTCTGGTATCAGAAGGTTGTGTGCTTCGAGCAAATGGCGTTGAACTTCCTATTCTTGTTTTCGCGGCATTAGATACTCAGGAAATTGAGAGTGCAATTACACATAATCTTACCTTAACAGCATCTTCAGTTGATAAACTTGTTCTCATATGTAATGTTGGTCAAAAACTGGGGATACTGCCAAAAGTGCATTTGAAAATTGATACAGGTATGGGTCGTATTGGTGTGCACTGGGATCGATCTGAACCTTTAATACAAAAAGCTGTAGAATTTTCAAAAAATAAGATGATGATCTGTGAAGGATTGTACTCGCATTTTTCAGATAGTTTGGATACTAATTTTACTAAAGTACAAGCCGAGCGTTTTATTCGGATTGTTGAATACGCAAAGATACAGCATCTTTCTCCGCCACTGATTCATGTGTGTAGTTCGCGATCAATTTTCTTATATCCAGAGTATCATTTCACGATGGTAAGACCAGGCATAGCACTCTATGGAATCGAACCTGATTATGATTCTGGTATACTGCCAAAATCAATTCATCCAGTGTTAGAGTTAAAAACAAAAGTCGTATATTTTAAAGTTCGTGAACAAGGGGAATTTATTGGCTATGGGAGATCGTATACAATTACAAATATGTACGAACGTTTAGTGACTATTCCTATTGGGTATGCAGATGGATATCCGCGACGACTATCAAATAAAGGGAAAGTATTAATCCATGGCAAAAAATATCCTGTAGTTGGTCGTATATGTATGGATCAAACAATGGTCTCGCTTGGTGATGAAGGAGAGGCATATCTCGAAGATACAGTAACATTGATTGGTCACGAAGGAAATGAAACTATCAAAGTTGAAGATATTGCAAGAATAGTTGATACTACACCTCATGAAATTACAACTTGTATTTCAAATCGCGTACCAAGGATTTATACTTAAATTGCAAGGTAGAACTGTATTAGTATATTTACATATATGAATGAACAGGAAATTGAGCAAAGAATAACTGAAATCGAAACTAGTATGACATCTGGGGATTTTTGGTCTGACAAATCAAAAGCGCAGTTGCTTGTTAGGGAACTTCAGGATCTTAAGAACAAGAAAGATGGCGTAAATGGTTTCGATGCGGGTAATACCATTTTCTCTATAGTTTCAGGCGCAGGAGGTGCTGATGCAGAAGATTTTGGCCGAATGCTATTTCTTATGTATATGAAATATTTCCAAAGAAACGGTTTTGCTGCCAAGGTAATTCATGAGAATGCCAATGATCATGGCGGTTATCGTAACATAACTGTTGAAGTTGTTGGCAAGGGCGCCTATGGATTACTCAAGCATGAAAATGGTGTGCATCGGCTCGTACGACTCTCACCATTTAATTCGAAAGCTAAACGCAATACTAGCTTTGCGCTCGTTGAGTTCATTCCTCAAATTCCAAAAGCACTTATGCCGGAATTACATGAAGGCGATATAGTAATCGAATTTACCAAAGCTGGTGGGCCGGGCGGTCAAAATGTGAACAAACGCGAAACGGCAGTCAGAGTTACTCATGCTCCAACGGGGATTACAGTTCATGTACGTGAAGAACGTTCACAAGAACAAAATCGTGAACGAGCGTTGGAAATACTTCGCGGCAAACTATGGAAGAAAGCACAAGACGAACAAAAAACATTAGCAGAGAGTTTACAGCTAACAAAGGGTACTGATATCGAGTGGGGGAACCAGATTCGTTCGTATGTATTGCATCCCTATAAAATGGTCAAAGATCACCGAACGGACGTGGAAACAAGCAATGTTGACAGTGTCCTTAGTGATGGTGAACTTGATGCTTTCATCGAAGCAGAAAAAAAGTTATACTAGGGATATTGCATGATTAACTTCAATAGTGTTACTAAGCTATATCCCGGTGCCAAAGAGCCATCACTTGCTAATATTGATTTGGCTATTGCTGAAGGTGAATTTGTCTCGATTGTAGGGCATTCGGGTGCTGGGAAAACGACCCTTACAAAGCTCATACTAGCTGAAGAGCGTCCGACTGAGGGGTCAGTTTTTTTTGAATCAAAAAATATTCACGAGCTTAAAAGTCGTGCGATTACGGGTTTGCGTCGCCAAATCGGCGTTGTGTTTCAGGATTTTCGCCTGTTGCCCAATAAGACTGCATATGAAAACATCGCTTTTGCCATGGAGGCAGCTGGTAAAACAGACGAAGATATAGCTTCAGATGTGCCACATGTGCTTGAGCTTGTTGATCTTGGAAATAAAATATTTAGTTTTCCACACCAACTCTCGGGTGGTGAGAAACAGCGACTTGCTATTGCTCGAGCTATTATTAATCAGCCAGATGTTATCATTGCAGATGAACCGACTGGAAATTTGGACCCGATTAATACATACGAAGTGGTACAGATTTTAAAAAAGATTAACGATCTTGGCACCACAGTACTTTTGACGACTCACAATCGTGGTGTTATTGAATCAATCGGTAGACGTGTAGTTACACTTGAGAAAGGCCGGATTGTTAGAGATGACAAAGATGGGAGATATAGCATGTAATTTTTATTTTTTTAATATATATGACACTTCTAGATATAAAACGTATTATCCGATCTGGCTTCATAAGCTTTTGGCGAAATGGCATTGTCTCTGTCGCATCGCTCCTGGTGACAACGATTACACTTTCAGTTATTGCAGGACTTATTCTACTCCAAGCCGTGCTACATATTTCGCTTGAGCAAATTGAGAATAAAGTTGATGTGACCATCTACATGACGACAGGTGCAGCTGAAAATAAAATTACCGATATTAAGGCCTCACTTGAACAATTACCTGAAGTCAAAACTGTAACCTATGTTTCAGCAACAGAGGCGCTTGATAATTTTAAAAATCGTCACCAAGATGATTTCTTGACTTTGCAAGCACTCGAAGAATTGGGGCAAAATCCTCTTGGTGCAACACTCAATGTCAAAGCCAAAGACCCTTCGCAATATGAAAGTATAGCCAAGTTTCTAGATACAGAACAAGCTAAGCCAGACGCAGGTGGTGTCATTGATAAAATTAATTATCATCAAAACAAGATTGTTATTGACAGACTCAATTCGATTATTGCAGGCGCTCGAGAATTGGGCTTACTGCTCACGATCGTTTTTGTAGCCATTTCAATTATCATTACCTTTACGACTATTCGGTTAACGATATACTTTACGCGTGAAGAAATTGGAGTTATGCGACTTGTCGGTGCAGAAAACAAGTATATTCGTGGTCCATTTATGGTTGAGGGTATTTTATATGGCACCATTGCCTCAATTTTGACTATAGTAGCGTTTTTGCCACTGACGTATTGGTTGGGAAGGAATATGACTGAGTTTCTCGGTATGAACTTATTTGATTATTTCATCCGTAACCTGCTTCAAGTTTTTGCCATTGTCTTAGTTTCTGGTATACTCTTGGGAGCAATTTCAAGTTTTCTAGCAGTTAGAAAGTATTTAAGAAAATAATCTATTTAGCCTATGCGGAGCAAACAAGCAAAATATATTTTTGTGGTGGGGGGAGTTATATCCGGAGTTGGGAAAGGTGTCACTGCCTCCTCAATTGGTAAGATTCTCCAAGACCGCGGGCTTACCGTTACAGCAATAAAGATTGATCCTTACGTTAATGTCGACGCTGGGACTATGAATCCCACCGAGCATGGTGAGGTTTTTGTTTTACATGATGGTGATGAGACTGATCAAGATATGGGCAACTATGAGCGATTTCTGAATACGACACTTTCGCGTGTTAATTACATGACAACAGGGCGAGTATATCAAAGCGTTATTGCACGAGAGCGAAATCTTGAGTATGGAGGCAAATGTGTAGAAGTTGTGCCACATGTGCCAATGGAGATCATTGCTCGTATTACCGAAGCTTCAAAACAAGCGGATGCTGATGTCACAATCGTAGAAGTAGGCGGCACTGTTGGTGAATATCAAAATGTGCTTTTTCTAGAAGCAGCACGCATGATGAAAATCAAATACCCAAAAGATGTTGCATTTGTCATGGTCTCGTATTTACCTATACCGTCAAAAGTTGGTGAAATGAAGACAAAACCGACACAGTATGCGATTAGGACGTTGAATGCTTCTGGAATTTTGCCTGATGTTATTGTTGCGCGTGCAGAAAAACCACTTGATGCAAAACGCAAAGAGAAATTGGCATTCTCATGCAATGTGCCTACCGATCATATTATTTCAGCACCTGATGTTGACTCAATATATGATGTGCCGATTAATTTTGAGAAAGAAGGTTTAAGTACACTCTTTTGCGATATGCTTGATATTGTTTGTCGTAAGCCTGCAATTGATACTGTTAAAAAGTGGAAGAAAATTGTCCAGACTATTCATCATACTAAAGACGAAGTACACATTGCTATGATTGGGAAATATTTTGATACAGGTGATTTTACACTTTCTGATTCGTATCTTTCCGTAATAGAAGCGATTAAATTTTCTGCATATGCGGTGGGTAAAAAACCAATTTTAAGCTGGATCAATGCGTTAGATTTTGAAGGTCCAGGTGGCAAAGCCAAGCTCAAGAATCTCAAACATTATGATGGGATTATTGTGCCGGGCGGTTTTGGTGCGAGAGGAATCGAAGGGATACTGGCAGCTATTACATTTGCACGTCTAAATGCTATCCCATATTTTGGGCTTTGTTATGGCATGCAGCTTATGGTTATCGAATATGCACGTAACGTACTAAAGCTAAAAGATGCAACCTCACGGGAAATTAATCCATCAAGCAGACATTTAGTCATAGACATAATGCCTGAACAAATTGAGAAACTCGCTAAGAAACAGTTTGGCAATACTATGCGGCTTGGAGACTATGATGCTTTACTTGCAAAGGGAACGATTGCGCACAAAGCGTATGGTACAGAAAAAATTACTGAACGTCATAGACATCGTTATGAAGTTAGTAGGGAATATATCAATGCTCTTGAAACTGCTGGTCTTGTATTTTCTGGCACATCACCTGACGGTAAGCTTATGGAGATTGCGGAGCTAAGTACGAAATCACATCCGTTTTTCTTAGGTACACAGTTCCACCCAGAGTTTCTTGCTCGTCCGCTCTATCCGCATAAACTATTTACTGCATTTATTAAGGCGGCGTATAGTCGTCGGCAGCAAAATAGAAAGTAGTAGAGTATCGTAATTTAAGTTTAATTCTTATCTAAGGATATAGTATTTTTCCTTGATCCATACAGCAATAAAAGTGCCAATCAATACACTGATCCAAACAAGGAGAATTTGCTGTAACGCTTCTGCCTCTCGATTCTCTGTTTCTGCTAATGATCGCCCCGCAAGTACATAGCCTGATACTTTCTCAGCAGTAAAAGGTAATACAATAATCGCTTCGCGAATACCCACTGTTGGTTCCCAGGTGATACGGTTTTCTCCATGTGTCTTAGTGTATTCAAAGATATCAGAAGGGGGAATCGGCAGTACACCTTTAATATTCCCTGATCCAACAATTGGTTTGCCTTTGTCATCATAGACAATGACAAACGGTGCAATGCTTGTCTCAAGTGGTATGCTTGTTCCTGCCACAAATACATCTGGTTTCGCTCCGTGTTCAAGTGCAAAGACTGTATCTTTTGCGATCTGTATTTGAGGGTCATTAGCACTTTGTCTTAATTGCTGTTGAATAACGATATATATACCAGCTAGTATGAGGGTTATACATACAGCAAACGGTAGCCATGAAAGTAGTGTCCTTTTTATTGGTTTCATAAGTACATACTAACGTACTATATGCATATAGCAAACAAAAATACACCAGTTAACTGGCGTATTTTTGTTTGCTATATGGAGGGAACAATTATTTTATTGGATTCTCGCCTCGAATGACACGAACTAAAAATATGATAACTGCAGCAATTAAAAGGATGTGAATATACCAACCAATGGTGTAGAGACCCACAATACCTAGTAGCCATAAGATTAAAAGAATGACCCCGATTGTTATAAGCATAATATTATATTTAATTATTTTTTTTAATAAAGTTATTTCTTGCTTGATTTCTTTTTCGCCGAACTTGTTGCTTTTACACTTTTCTTCACTTTCTTTGCTGATTTGGCAATATGCTGCCAGTCTTCTTTAAGATTTTTGACGTAGGCTGCAAGTTCGCTCTTATCAACAGACTGCGCAGTTGCGTATGCTTTTGCAGCACCGTCAATTATTTTTTGATAGATTGGTTCACTTACTTCCTGTAAATTTTCTAATTTTTCACCAATTTCGCCTTTCATTTTGACCATCCAGCTTTTTATCTTCTTTTGGTTTGTCTTGCCACTTGGCCCTAAGAGAAAATAACTTGCAACAGCTAAAGCTGCAACTCCTGCGCCCATAGCGATCATCTTACCTCCATTCCCACTAGAAACTTTTGATACTTTTTTCATAATAAGCTGTGTTTGTTAAATTGATAATTCAATAAATACTAACGTTTAACTTTCTGTTCCGTGACGTTTCTGTGAAGCCTTCTTACTTCTGTGGAAAAATAATGTGAATACTTTACTCATTCGTATGTCAGTTAGCATGTCTTGTATGTAGGCATTAGTTCCGGTTACTTCTTTGGTTAGCATATCGAGTAGCTTGTTTGCTTTCGATACAGTGGCCAATACGTATATGATGCCTATTAAAATAAAAATAGTCAGTAAAATAACCGAAATTGTGGTTATAAAGAAAAATATATCTGCTTTTACAATTGTTTCCATGATAAGTATTTTACGGCGAATCTTTACTTCTGTGTCATCTTGACTACTCTTTAGTGTACCATGTTTATCTATATGTATAGTTACCGAAAGACTATTTTATATTACGATTCAAAATCAATATTGTGAGTATGAAGACTAAAATACAATATTGACATATTAAAATATATAGCATAGTCTGAAAGAAAAAACTGAATATGAAAGCGATATTTTTGTTTGTAGCATCTGTACTCCCTAGGATCATCTTTGGGCAAACAGTTGTAGACTTTACTGCTTACTATCCGAGCGCTCATGATGCGTATCGTGGTAATGATAAATTTGTCAAAGCCTCGCTAAGTTCTTTTATTGACGCAAAAGAATTGGATGAATTGGTAGCTAGAAGAAATACATTTAGTGAAAAAGATTTTTATATTGAATGTATTAAAGCGTATAGCAACCATACATTTACCAATAACTTTAGAATTTTACACTATCAAACATTTAAAGATAGTGTACTAAAGTATGCTGCAGTATTAGGATATAGCGAGACAAGTATCAAGAAATTATCTATCCATGATCTTGTACTATTATCCGGACTCATTACTTCATCGCGTCTATACTATGATGATCACTATGATCCATCTGTAAGCTTTGAATATTATAATAAGTTTTACCCAGATGAACTATTACAGAAGAAGACTGTTGTATGTACTCAGTTTGCATTTTTGAACCTATCGATTTTCTATGTACTCAAAAATCACAATGACAATGCAAATGGTACCTATATGTCTGCGTATAGTATTGATTCACATGTGTTTAATAAAGTGATTTCGCTTGATGGAGATGGATTCATTATTTCGTATGTTGATCCAGCGCAGTTATATATGTATGAAGTTTCACTACAGACATATCTAAACCCGACTAAAGAAAAAGCGCTACTGGCTACTGCAGGAAATATAGGAACAAAAGAAGAGCGAGAGTATGCAGAAAAAGTTAAAATTGAGCGTGAAAAAGCTTACTCAACGCGTACACAAATTGACCACAATCCAAATCTTATGCATATGCTTAAAAGTCATACAGCAATAATATTTAAAAAATAACAAAAACAAACCCAAGGAAGCTTGGGTTTTATTACTAAATACCAATACACACGGATACTTTGCACCGCTGCCTGTACAGCGCTCTAGTGTGGTATAATTCATTTGTAGATACTACAGCTATTATGTACACACCTTTTGCTGAGAGAACTCATGAAGAAATGAAAGATGTGCTTATGTATCCTGAGGCAATAGGGCCTCAGGTTCATTACTATATGATTCGTGGTGGTACTGACAAGACAAATGTTACTATTTTGGAGAATGGTACCGTTGGTGGTGAATATATTAAAGCCTATGGTCACTACCATGCATATCCATTTATAGAGACCTATACCATAGTCAGCGGTGAGGGTATTTTACTCCTTCAAACGAGGAAAAAAGATGCACAGGGTAAATTCATCGATGATAGCATTGAATCAATTTCTGCGACATTCGTGGCGGCCGGCGATACGATTAAAATACCAGAGGACTGTGGGCACTTATTAGTAAATATCGGCTCACACTGGCTTGTTACTATCGATGATAGTCCAGTTAATCTTACAGAGACAAATGCCGTTAAAGCTCCGAGTCATGCTGATTATGAGCCAATGCGCAGGCTCCGTGGATTTGCTTATTACGTCATTGAAGAAAATGGCAAGCCAATTTTTGTTAAAAACCCAATGTATACAGAGGTACCGCCGATTACTATTTTTTCGAGAAAAGAAACTCATTAATCTATGTTTACAACTACTAAAAAGAAAAAATTGAATATTCTCTTTGTTGGGTCAGAGGCTGTGCCATTCGTCAAAGTTGGTGGCTTAGCAGAAATATTATCGACATTACCGCTTGCACTTCGTGACTTGGATTATGATGTGCGAGTTATGATACCGAAATATGCAATCATTGATGAAAAAGAGTTTCCAATGGAAACGATTGTTAGTCAGCTAGAAGTACCGAACAAGACAGATGAAGCCATCATCTGCAATATCAAGGAATATGTCAGTGACAATGGCATGGTCAATTACTTTCTTGAGAATCAAGAATTTTTTGAAAAACGTGGCAGTGTGTATGGGTATGATGATGATCCTTCTAGGTGGGCATTGTTAGCTCGCGGCGCAATAGAATTTGTTCGTACCTATGAGAAGTGGCGCCCAAGCATTATTGTTGCCAATGATTGGCAAGGCGGACTCATTCCTAATTATATGCAAGCCGAATATAAAGATGATCCGGTTATGCGAGAAATCGCATCAGTCTTTGTTATTCATAATATTTATTATCAAGGGATACTCAACCACAAGCATATTAGCGAATTAGAATATGATGATGGGCAAACAATAATCCCAGCAATTTCTGATCCAGCAATTTGTAAACTTAATTTTATGCGACGTGGGATTCGCTATGCGGATGTGATTAATACTGTCTCACCAACCTATGCTCGAGAAATTACAACACCAGAGTATGGGGAACTCCTAGACCCGTTACTCCAAGAGAGGCGTTCTCGATTGTTCGGTATTTTAAACGGGCTTAATTATGATATTTATAATCCAGAAACGAATCCCTATGTGGAATATCCTTACACTGAGAAAAATTTATCTGAACGTAAAAAGAATAAGAAAATATTACAACAAAAGTTTAATCTTGATGGTCGTCCTGATGTGTTTGTAGTCGCAATCGTCTCGCGATTGACGAAGCAGAAGGGACTTGATCTTGTCCTTGAAACTATTGAGCCGCTTTTAGATAATTACGACTTTCAATTCATTGTGCTTGGTTCTGGTGATTCAAAGTACATGTCATTCTTTGAAGAGCTCGATAAGAAATATCCACAAGTTGCAACACATCTCTCTTTTGATACTATTTTGCCCCACAGCATTTATGCAGGAGCAGATGCAATTCTAATACCGTCCAAGTTTGAGCCATCTGGATTAACCCAAATGGAAGCGATGCGATATGGTGCAATACCGATTGCAAGAAAAATTGGTGGATTAGCTGATAGTATTGAAGACTATGATCCAGTAGCAAAATCTGGTACTGGATTCCTATTTGACAAGTATGATCCGTATGCATTTTTTGGTGCATTTATACGAGCCCACGAGACACACAAACACAAAAATCATTGGCAAGATATTCAGCATCATGCAATGCAAGCGAACTTTTCTTGGGAAAAGTCAGCTCAAGAATATGCCAAGCTTTTTGAGCGAGCGCGTAATCAATTTAATCAATAACTACGATGCGCTGGGTAAATTTTCTCCACATTTATCAGCCTGCAAACCAAGCGGCTGATATAGTGACGCGGGTAGCAAATGAGAGTTATCGTCCTCTTTTAAAAACGCTCAAAGAAAATCCTAATACAAAAATTACGCTTAATATCAATGCTGCACTTTCTGAACAGTTTGTCTCTTTGGGATTCCAAGATTTAATTAATGATATTATTTTTGTTGCCACGAGTGGTCAAATCGAATTCACCGGTAGTGCTAAATATCATGCACTCTTACCATTTCTGTCAGAGGATGAAATAATTCGCCAAATTACTCTTAATTTTCAAACTAATCAGAAAATTTTCGGTGACGTATACAACCCTAAAGGCTTTTTTCCTCCAGAAATGGCGTATGCCCCCCTGATTGCTCCAATTGTTGAGAAATTAGGATATACATGGATTCTGATTGATGAGGTCGGCTTCAACGGGCGGGTTGCTGGAGTTGATACAAACGTTGTCTATACGATTGAGAATACTAAGCTTTCAGTTTTTTTCCGTGAAAGAACATACTCAAATTTAATTATGAGTGCATTGGTCCGCCGAGAAGAAGATTTCAAAGACATGGAAGATTTCAAGTCAAAAAACTACTTAGTTACTGGTATGGATGGGGAAACGTTTGGCCATCATCGCCCAGGGTTACAAAAGCTTTTGACAGGACTTCTGACAACACCGGATTTTGAGCATGTTTTTATAGAAGATCTAATGAGAGACATACCAGCGAGAAAAGTTATCCAGCCTGTTATTTCCACTTGGGCATCCACTGAAAAAGATATTGAAGAAGGTAATCAATTTTTAACGTGGGATGATCCAAATAACACTATTCATCGAATGCAGTGGGAACTGCAGCAATTGGCAATTGAAACTGTCAAAAATGAAAATATTGAGGATTCTATGGCCCGTCATTTACTTGATGAAGCTTTAGCCTCGGATCATTTTTTCTGGGCATCGGCGAGACCATGGTGGTCACTTGAAGTGATAGAATCAGGAGCCTGGCTATTGCTCGACACGATTAAAAAAACTCAAAATGTAGAACGTACGATAAATGCTAAAGCGCTTGAGTTGTACTACGCGATCATAGCTTCGGCATTCAGTTGGCAACGCACAGGACATATTAAGGAAATTTATAAAGAGTACCGCGAAATTCCACGAATCCCATTTAAAGATAAAACGGCAGGTGAACCCTGGGTATATGCTGCATTTATTGAGCTTATGAAAATAAAGATCAAAGAAGCAGTAGTAAAAGAAAATTTTGAGGAAGCAATACTGTGGCGTGATGCGATTTGGAAACTTGAGACAAAGAATGATTTATATGATTCACTGCATGCGGTTGATTTACTGCGACAGAAAATTACTAATGGTGATGTGCTTGATATGATTGATAAATATAAACTCGAGTATCAGAGACTCGCGTCCGGGCAGCCTGAGCAGCGAGGGATTTAAATATATACATATGAATATCGAAGATTGGTTCGCAAATGTAAAAAATACTGAAGATTACAAAGCATTGGAGAGAAATCCAATTGCATATTTCTCTGCTGAGTATGCGCTTGATTCTGCGTTGCCCACGTATGCGGGTGGCTTAGGAGTTTTGGCAGGGGATTATATCCACGAAACTGTCTCTCATACTTTCCCACTCATTGCCATCGGACTTCGTTACCATAATGCCCAGCATTCAGTTATATCTATGGGTGCTGAAATAGAAGAACATATTGCAGAAGCAAAACTTGTGCCGCTTATAGATGCCCAAGGAGTGCCAGTAGTTATATCGCTTCCAATTGGAGATCGAATTGTTCATGCAAAAGCTTTTATTTGGAATAACTTCCCACTATATTTTTTGGATACAAACATAGAAGCAAATCATCCAGATGACCGAAGTATTACACAGGTGCTCTATGTAGAAGATCGTACGCTTCGATTAAAGCAAGAAATTCTTTTGGGTATAGGTGGCTTTAGATTGTTAAAGCGACTTGGGCATCATCCGTCGGTATATCATCTCAATGAAGGTCACTCAGCGTTTCTTGGACTTGAGCTTGCCCATCACGAGATGGAGCATCGCCATGTTGATTTTAAAACTGCTTGTGACTATGCCAAAAAACATGTGCTTTTTACCAACCATACGCTTGTGCCTGCTGGTCAAGAGCAGTTTTCACTCGAGACGGTTACGAGTCTTATGAAAAACTATGCGGAAGAAATCGGCGTGGCGACATATGATATTGCGGAACTTGGTAAAAATGGAGATGCGTTCTCAATGACGACTCTTGCGTTTCGACTTTCGAGTAAAGCCAATGCTGTTAGCGTACTCCATGGGCAAAAGGCAAAAATACTCTGGCCTGAGCACCCTATGGAGGCAATCACCAATGGTATTTATCTTCCACGCTGGGATAAGATAGGGGCAGTTAGTGCAGAAGATATTTTTAAGATTCACCAAACAAATAAAACCAAGCTGTTAAAATATATTTTTGATATTACTGGTGAAACCTGGCATGAAGACGAGCTTTTGATTGGCTGGGCGAGACGAACAGTTGATTACAAACAGCCACTCGCCTTTTTCTCGGATATCGCGAGACTACAAGAAATTATATCGAAATCTCACAGGTCAGTTAGAATTGTGTTTTCTGGCCCAACTGAAAATGGCAATGAAAATGCAAATACATTAGTCGCTATGCTGCGTGCACTCTTTGCCGCTGACCTTAAAGGCATTGCAGTCTTTCTTCCAAATTATAATTTAGACATAGCCTCACTGATGACCTCAGGTACGGATATATGGCTCAATACCCCTATGATCGGCTCTGAGGCTTGTGGTACGAGTGGTATGAAGGCACTTTTGAATGGATCATTGCCATTATCTACTCGGGATGGCTGGATAGCAGAGGTAGCTATGGAAAATATTGGCTGGATTATAGATGAACCAAATATTGGCAGTAAATTGCTTGATGTTGTGGAGCAAGAAATTATACCTACCTATTACGCGCATATAAAAAATCAAAATGAGAGTGATTGGATCAAGAGAATGAAAGCCGGCCGAGAATTAATACTTGAGAAATTTTCTGCATCCCGGATGCTTAGGGCATATATAGAAGAAGGATACATACCCCTCTTGCATCAGCATCATAAAGAATAATTTACCCTGTAAGTATGGACTCAATATAAGCTGCTGTTTCTTCTGGCCCACTGACGGTAACGATTGTTATGCCAAGAGGGATAACAACCGCATCATTACCACCTTCAAAAAGTGCATCCCCCACATACACAGCTTCTTTAAGGGGTATGTTGGTATATGCAAGAAGCTGCTTGATGCCGTAGGCTTTATCAATACCAGCTTTGGTGACATCAATCGACGTTGTGCCAGCAACGCTTATTGCATAGTTTGGCAGAAGCTTGGTTAATACTGTAATTATTTGTTTACGCTTGGTATGGTCGGGATCCCACGCTCTTTTTTGTTCCAGTGCTGCATCAATACCAAGTGCTGAGAAGGTAATTTGTGATCTGCGATCATCAAATAAATTACCTGCAGGGTTGTTTGATTTTCCAATGCCGGTTTCTGCAAATGCTTGCTCAAATGCTGTAATAATTTTCTTTTTTTCTATCTCACTTAAAATTTCTTTGTATATTTCTTCCCAGGCCTCCTTATAGACATAGAAACTACCCCCATCGGTAGGAAGTAAATAAAGATTCGCTAGCTGTTCGTCTGTGCATGATACATGCGTGAGTAATTGTTTTTCAAACTGAACAAATGATGCACCAGAGGTAACAGCTACTTTCTTTTGTTGTAATAAGCTCGAGAGCAGATGGGCCATGGTTTGACTGATTGGAGTTTTGCTCTTAGAGAGTGTGTCGTCGAGGTCAAAAATAATAAGTTTTGGCAATGTCATACCACCTAGTATACACAGTTTTGTTGTTTTTTCATTGGCTATAGTAGTTTTCCACTAGTGTCAAAAGGCAATTAAGGATACAATAAAAGCAAGGAAAGTATTATTACTAATAGTTTTTTATTATGAAATCATTGCATACGGTTACATTTATTCTCCTTATTATTGGAGGTCTTAACTGGCTTCTTGTTGGTGTTATTGGTTGGGACGTTGGCCAAGTCTTTGGCGGTCAAGCAGCAATCATCTCACGCATAATTTATATTCTTGTTGGTCTCTCAGCTGTCTATGAGATCGTGAGTCACAAGAAAAATTGCAAAGAATGTATCGCAAAAGGTCCGGTGGCTCCTAGCGCAATGCCTCCACAGAATATGTAAAAGGTGTTCAATAAAAAATATCCCGCTTACTCGGGATATTTTTTATATTTGCTTACCAGCAACATACCCAGTTGTCCAGCATAATTGCAACGAATAGCCGCCAGAGGGGCGGTTGATGTGGAGTAGGTCTCCGGTAACATATAGATTTTCAATAATGAGCGACTTCATATGTTTTGTGTCTATCTCAGTTAGGGGGACACCACCATCAGAGACAACGGCTCGGTCATATCCCATGAGTCCGCTTATAGAAAGTGGTAATGTTTTCAAAAGTTGCACGATATGTTTACGCATTGGAACGGTAATACTGTGGACTTTTGTATTCGGATCAATCATCTCTGGTAGAAGCGATAGTATGGCTTCACTCATGCCCTCTGGTGCAATATTTTTGAAAATATTTTTAAACATTTTGTTTTTATTCGCATCGAACACGGCGATTATTCTAGAGTCAAGTGCGCCATGATCAGTATCGGGGAAGCAATCGATGGTCGCAGTGACCTTCCCGCCCTCGAGAAAGCCTGAAACTTCACTTGCAGCGTTTAGTATAAGTGGACCAGACAAGCCGAAGTGAGTAAAGAGCACTTTGCCTTTTTTTGTTAGGATACGCTTGTCGTCAACAAAAAAAGTAATTTTCATAAAATCAATTGACACTCCGGCAAGGGAATGAATCCATTTGTCAGGAACTTTAAGCGGTACAATAGTAGGTGTTGGTTTGATAATCGTATGGCCAAGTTTTTTCAGAAAACCAAATCCATCACCAGTGGAGCCTGTTTCAGGATGGGATATACCGCCCGTAGCCAAGATATACTTTGCTGCTTTATACTCTTTACTTTTGACAAAAACACTAGTGATTTGATTGTCCTTGTGTGAAATCCTTGTAATAGGAGAGTTAGTTAAAATAGTGATATTATTCTTCTTGAGTATTTTTTCGAGCGTGAGATACACATCGAGTGCCCGTTCAGTATGAGGGAATGCACGATTACGAGCTTGAACAACAAGTGGCAAACCGTGAGATTCAAAAAATCTAAACGTATCTTTAACACCAAATTGCGAATATGGTGAATAGAGAAATGGCGCTGCTTTGCCATAGTGAGAGAGAAATTTGTGCACATCATACTCTGCATTAGTGATATTACATCTGCCACCGCCCGAGATTTTCAATTTCTCGCCGAGATTTTTATTCTTTTCAATCAAGAGTACTCGCTTACCAGATTCTCCAGCTACAGCTGCTGCCATCATGCCCGATGCTCCGCCGCCAACAATAATGACATCGTACATATTATTGGATGAGAGTTAAATCACCATGCACAATAATTGGCTTCATCGCTTCAATTTCAGTTTTATAGAATGCAATATCAGGAATAGGGTTTAAGAGAAATATTTTCTGATTAAGCACATGGGCAAAGCCGATTTCCATAAGCGTATTGCCACCGATGTAGTTTGCAATGTTGTTTTTATCATAATTAGCTACAAGAACCGCATCCGCTCCTTGCATTTCACGCCAAAAAACTCTAATAGCATCTTTATTGTTTTTCTGGTCTATTTTGATAACCTCTATCTCTTGGTCAGTTTTACCAATAAAAGGTTGGTGTAGTTCAGTTATAAAGGCAGTATGGCCAAGTTTAATCAGCTTATCTCTAAGTTCAAGCATTTTCTCTGTATATTGCATGCTGCCAATAATGCCGATTTTCATATAATCTGGATTGTAGCAGAATATTTCGCTTCGCGCTTATATTTTGACAGAATAATTTTTTTGTAGTAAGGTGAAGTAAAATCTTACAAAAAAATGGGAAAACCAGTTATATTTCTTGATTTTGATGGATTCAAATTCGATACATTAGATGCTCATGTTGAATATCAGAATTACCGGTACGGTATAAATTCTACACGAGCTGATTATGTCAAAAATCCTTCTCTTGACACAGTTATCAACAAATATTTGTCTCAGGAAAAGCAAGTGACTTCAAGAGATGTGTACGTTGATAGTGTTGAGAATTTCCTAACATCACTCGACTGGCACAAGAATGTCAAGCCTGTCGATGGAATGTGTGAAGTGATGTCAAAACTTACTCTGAAATACAAACTTGTTACGGTCACTGCTCGAGAGAAAAATGGGCTAGCAGTTATACAGCACTTTCTCGACACATATATTCCAAACTGTGTGAGTGAGATTCATTGTGTTTGGGAACACGCTGGAAATGGAATTTTTAATGCACATTCAAAAAGAGATTTTATTAAAAATTACTCTGGCAAGAAAGTCGCTTTCTTGGATGATTCTGATTATGAAATCTTAGAGTTACAAGATATTATTTTGTCGTACCTTTTTGATCCATTGGGTACACACGACGATAATAAAAAGATATTGCATCGAGTAAGAAGTTGGGAAGAGATCGGAAAATTGTTCCTTTGATATAATAGACAGCACTATGTGCTGTTTTTTTATTTGTATTGCATGCAAATACACACTGTGGTATATATAAAGTATGCATTTAACGTTTACACAATTTGTTTGGTATCGATGTCTACCCGGAACATGGCTCGGAGTGGATTGTTGTTAATTGTGTAATCTAAATCTATTTACACTAACCCCCTCCAAGTCATGGAGGGGGTTTTGTTTTGTGTCCCATACATACAACATCATGTTCTTTAAAAAAATAGCTATGCAACAAACAACTAGCAGACCATCATTTCTTCCGGAAATTGTTAAAACATTCACCGTAGGCAATTGGAAGATACGAACTTTGCCAATAGAAGTACCTATTTATGCATCAGAAAAAAGCCAATTGGAGTCACTTGCTAATCAGTGGCCAGCATGCTTTAACTCGAAGCATGCAAATTGGATGACTGACGTATTTGGGGTGCCAAGTGTCGTTATTCGGATTGATTATACGGTTAGCTTTGAGGGTAAGGTTAATGTATACGAAATCGAAGACAGACCGGCAGGATTTGAAATCGATGCACTAGCATCAGCTAAGGCCTTCCAAGCTTTTGTGGAAACACTAAAGAATATATGCGAATATACTAATAAGCCACTCGGTATCTGTGTTTCTCGAGGTCGTATGTTTAATTCTGATGATTTCTACTGGGCACAGAGACTCAAGGATTTTGGTGGTATACGAATGGTTTTTGGGGAAGTCCCAACAAATCCAGAAGATGCAATTTGGTTTGTACGGACACTTCGAGATGAAAAAGAGTACTATGCATTGTCTCCGTATTCACTTACAACTATCAAGTATGAGGGTGATAAATCATATGGTATTGCTTTAAAGTTATGGAAACCTCTAAAATATATAGTTGGTGGCATGGATTCTTTTGAGGGGATATATGAATTCAAAAGAACTATAGAAATTCCTTGGAGTAAACCTTTTGTGGTTAAACCTGGATTTGGCTGCCGTTGTGAAAATGTACACCTGTATCATCCCAAGAGACCAAGTAACGGATTCTCGACGAAGACAAAAATTGAGAAGGCTATAGCAAACAATGAAGTTCATTATATTCAGGAGTACTACGAACCAGAGTCGCCGGCATTTCTACCAACTGAATACGCTATGATTCGTAGATGTTACTTAGTGTTTGACATAGCGAGTAAAGCATACAAAGTGATTGGTGGCCAATGGGAAGCAAGACCCAACTGCCATAAAATTCATGGTGCCTCTGATGCTGTTTGTGGGCCACTTGTTGTTACATAGAATTTAAAAGCACGGATTTCATATCCGTGCTTTTTTGCTATACTCAAATCTATGTGTAGATTATTTGCTTTTAGTGGAAATACTGGTAGCCCGGAGTACCGAGATGCGCTCATGGCTTTTGCTGTATTGGCAGATAAAGGCTGTGTGCCGTGCGGTATTGAGCCTGGGCACCAAGACGGCTGGGGTATACATAGCTCAAACAAAGCACATGAAGTATATATCCGCTCAGTCGAACCTATTGATGGAGACAGTGTTATTTCATCAACTGAATCTGTTTCAGGTGATGGTCAGGTAATCGCTCATTTGCGCAAGGCAACTGTTGGAACAAAAGCTATTTGTAATACCCATCCTTTTCTACGTTCAGGTATATGTTTTTGCCATAATGGCTCGATACATGCTTTTGAAAGCACGGTTTTTACTAACGATAGGCACTTGCGTGAAGGCCATACGGATTCTGAAACTTTCTTTTTACGCATTCTTGATCGCATAGACGGGCAATTAGGTGATGGTAGCCTCTCTATGTTTGAAAAGGCGATTAAGGACGAAGTTATAGAAATTCAAAAGATTAGTGAATGGACATCATTGACATGTCTACTCAAAACTAAAGAGGGGATTATACTTCACTATTTATGGAATGAAAAAGATCCCGAACGTGAGACGCTCAAATTAGATGAGTACTATACTTTTTACAAAGGCACAAAAGATGGTATGACGATTCTATGTTCTGAGACGCTAGATATACAGGGTTTTACTTGGGAAAAACTAGACAATGGGACAATACTTACATTGCCAAATAATCATTAAATCTTGTTTTTAATGCAGGAATAACATCTTGTTTTGCGAAAAATGTTTCTTGATCGAAGAGATCCCATTTTTGACCCTCAGTTAATTTAATTTTATCTGTTTCTTCAGCAGAGATACTAGCTACCATGAAAACTGCTTTTTGGTTTGGATCTTTTTGAGCTGGGTATACTTTTTCCCAAAGAAAAGATTGAGGTGATAGGACTATGCCAAGTTCTTCCTCTACTTCACGTATAGCGCATTCTTGCGAACTCTCTGTACCTTCTCTCCCTCCACCTACAAAATCCCACATGTTGGCATTAAACAATCCGGGCTTGTTATCTCTGAGATGCATTAAAATTTTGTCACCAACGAGTAGTGCGATCTTTACCCCATGAAAATCGTTTTCCATACAGTTTAAAATTTGAGCTCTTATTTCTTGCGTTTAGCTGCAAGTTTGATAATTTTTTCAAGTTCTTTTGTATTAATATCAGAAAGTTTGTTGATGTAGAGACATGAGCCTCCTTCTTTGTACTTGCCTAATTTTAAAAGGAAATCGTTTTCACCTTTCTTTTCTTTTAAACCACCATGCGTCATCGTAAAAACCTTTAAACCATAGAGAGCAGTATTTTGTTTGCGTGGAGAAAAACCTATGAGCATCCATTCTGCTTCTTTGCCATTTGCATAGGTATACTTCCTGCGGCCAAAGCCAACGATCGATGCACCCCACATTTCAGGCTTTGCTTTAGTTACTTTCTCCATCATCAAAGATATAGCGAAGCAATCCTTACGCTTCTCTTCGTCTTTGATTGTACTCAAAAATTTCTTTACGCTCGCTTTATTAACTTTTGTTTTTATTTCTGGCATAAATAATGTTTATTGTTGTAATGATTGGTCTACTATCACCACGGGCGAGGTATCATAAGCTCAAAAGTCTACTTCCGAATTATTCGGTACATTCTCCATCTATAGCCCATATCCTCAATTTCTATGTATCTTTCTGGCTTAAAATTATAAAAAGATAACATTTCTTCGAACTCTTTGAAGTCTTCGTTACCTTTAAAATCAATGTGGGTCATGATTATTGCGCCACTATTTTGAAGATAACTGGTAGCTTCTTTTAAAAAGCGTTTGTGGATTTTATATTCAGGATCATAAAGAGCCGACTCGACTAGTCCATTAAGCGGAAAATCAGTAATTGGTAGATTCGCAATTATAATGTCAAACTTATTTCCATTTTCAATCTTGATAAACAGATCACTTTCAAATGCAGTGATTTTATCTGAAACACCATTCAATTTAAAATTCTCTTCTGCACAAGAAATGGCAGCTGGATTTATATCCACAACTACAACACTTTTTGCGCCATCCTTAATAGCTTGTATCGCCTGGATTCCTGTACCTGTGCCCATGTCAAGAATATTTAGACCAGTTAAATCACCGAAAATGGTATGAAGCTTTTCTGAAGTATGTGAAAAATTGCTTCTCGGCGGGAATACGCCCCTGCAAGTTTTAATCTTTACACCCTCAATATCGATAATTTCAGGGATTTGATTTTTTATTTGCTCAAGAAATTTTTGGCTAATTTGGGGATTTATCTTATCCATATATAAGTAGTATTTTAGTAATTTTTTTGTAGCTTAGCTTCCTTCTTTAGATTTGCCTAGTCGAGTTGCGCCCTTATTTTTAGATGAGCCAAATCAGAGACTTGTTGCTGCGGGACTTGCACTCGAACCCCGCCCGAACGATTTCTATCATTCAGTCGGGCGGGCAAGATACACGGTTCCAGAAACCTCTATTGCTTTTATATTCAGGGCTGCGGGACTTGGACTCGAACCAAGATACACGGTTCCAGAAACCGTAGTCCTACCATTAGACGATCCCGCAATAGGTCAACCATACAGGAAAAGAGGCTTTTTTTCAAGAAAATAAAAAGCCCACATAATAATGGGCTGGTAAATTTGTCTCTACTTGTAATGTCATTTGCTTCTTACTTTACTAATAATCATATCGAATATTTTCTTGGTACGGTATTGTGGTGGGTTGCATTGATATGACAACTCATGTGTTGTATTCCAAAGCAATACAATTTTCTGTGAAGACGGGTATTCACTCAATAAGTTCGCGAATCTCTGATTTGCTTCGGTATCTTCAGGTAATGATAGTATGTGCCTGATCTCTTTTGTAAAATAATCATTTGCCTGAGTATCGTTTAAGAAAAATGTTGCCATTATTTTTTCAGTCATTGTACTACTTGGTGCCATAAATTCAAAGTATGTCGTAAAAAACCGCCCCGGAATTTTTATCGGGACGGCCTCGGCAAGGTTGACAAATCCACCGCGATGGACGGTCGCACTAACCAATGGCTGCCTACTTAATTTCGAACAGCAAGAAAAATTATATCAAAATATACATTAATTCCAAAATAAATTTTAGAAATTTTGCCTTATTTTTTATGCTACACTCCTCGTATGAAGATGAAAATATTTCAGAAAACTATTTTAGATTATTACAGGACTCATGGACGGAAGTTTCCTTGGCGTCAAACACACAATCCATATAAAATCTTGGTATCTGAAGTCATGTTGCAACAAACACAAGCAGATCGTGTCGTCCCGAAATTCAATGCCTTTATCAAAAAGTTCCGAACTGTGGAAGCCTTAGCACATGCATCACAAAAAGATGTCCTCGTGCTTTGGAGTGGTCTCGGGTATAATCGCCGCGCACTCAATCTACACAGAGCAGCGAAAGCAATAGTCTTAGATCATGCTGGTAAAGTGCCCAAAGCAAAAGAAGCTCTGGTTGCACTTCCAGCTATTGGTCCCTATACCGCAGGTGCGATACGAGCATTTGCTTTTAATGAGCCTGATAACTTCATCGAGACAAATATCCGCTCAGTATATATTCACTTTTTCTTTGCTGATCGCAAAACAAAAATAACTGACAAGGAACTTCTCGCTGTAGGGGAGAATGTTATGTATTTGGAAAATCCGTGCGAATGGTACCAGGCACTCATGGACTATGGTGCAATGCTCAAACGAGAAGGGAAAGGATATCTCAATAAAACCAGAAACTATACTAAACAATCAAAATTCCAAGGGTCTGATAGGAAAATCCGCGGAGCCATACTTAAACTCCTGCTTCAGAAATCTGAAACATTAGAGGGTCTCGTTACTCAAATAAATGAAAATAAAGCACGGATTACAAAAATCATCACTGGTCTTAGCAGAGATGGCTTCATTAAAATCAAATCGAACCGTTTCTTCATGAAGTCTTAATTTTCTCTCATTAGAATTGACAGATTATAAGCCTCAATTAAAATATAGAATATATGTCTACGAATCTACGAGAATTTAAAATAAAACCATTACAAAAAAAATACATCGAAATGGGACTTGTTGCTCTCGTGACGACACTTGTCGTGATGGTGATTGCCGGCAGTCTACTTTGGGGTAATCGCACAAAAATCATTAGTTTGCTCGCTGGGAGCTACATGGCTCAAACAAGTGAAAATCCTTTAGCTGGAAGCTCACCTGTGCCGTTTACTGAGGAATCATTCGTCGTCAATGCTGTTAAACGTGCCAATCCTGCCGTGGTATCTATTAGTATTACCAAAGACGTACCAACCTACGAAACATACTACTCACCATCACCGACTAATCCTTTTGGTGATATGTTTGGAGGCAATGATTTCTTCAATCAATTCTTCCAACAGCAAGTCCCGCAGCAAAAGCAAAATGGTACCGAGAAGCAAGAAGTTGGCGGTGGATCAGGATTTATTATTACCGATGATGGGCTGATAGTGACCAATCGCCACGTTGTTGCAGATGAAGATGCGGACTATACCGTCTATACCAATGATGGCAAAAAATATACTGCTAAAGTTTTAGCTCGCGATCAGATACTCGATATTGCAGTTATTAAAATTGATGCGCCGATAGGTGGTTTGCCGTACCTTGAGCTTGGCGATTCTGATTCGCTCGAACTCGGGCAGTCAGTGGTCGCTATAGGAAATGCGTTGGCAGAATTTAAAAATTCTGTATCAGTTGGGGTGGTGTCAGGATTGTCGCGTTCGATTGTAGCAGGTGATGCATTCGCAGGAACGAGTGAACAACTCGATCGTGTAATACAGACTGATGCAGCTATTAATCCGGGTAACTCTGGTGGCCCCCTCCTTAATCTTCGCGGGCAAGTAATCGGCATTAATGTCGCTGTCGTACAAGGCTCATCTAACATCGGCTTTGCATTACCTATCAATAGCGTCAAATCAGTTATTAGTTCAGTCAAAGAAACTGGCAAAATCATAAGGCCCTACCTTGGTATCCGTTATACAGAGATTACGCCTGAACTCAAAGATGCCAATAAACTTGCTGTTGACTACGGAGTACTCATCCAGCGCGGGGAAGATAAAAATGATTTGGCAGTGATACCCGGCTCGCCAGCGGATAAAGTAGGCATCGTCGAGAACGATATAATCCTTGAGCTCGATGGCGTTAAACTTGATGAAGATCATAGTCTGGCGCTCATGATACGTGATAAAAAAGTGGGGGATACAGTGACGCTCAAAGTCTTATCAAAAGGTGTAGAGAAGACTGTGCAGGTTAAACTCGAAGCTGCACCGGAATAAAAAGAAAATCCCCTTTGTGTGGGGATTTCAAGAATTTATTATATATATATTTATATATCCGTAGGGAATACCTGTGTACCCAATGGACTGCAACTAGGTGGGCCGCCACCTCTTCCTATAGATCCGACAATGGACACGATTGCAAAAAAATTTGCAAGTGTGAAGAATAAAAGATTCGATGTCATCATAAGCAAAATTGTAGATGACTTAAAGATGTAGTACTTCGTAGCATCCTCGCCTGTAAAGTACAGATGCATTTCAATCTGACTCCAGGCATTCTTCTCGAATTTTATAGACCAAGGATAGAGGTCAGATATACGATATTTTTTTTGTGCGTAGTTTTGAACAAAGTCCCGCATATTTTTTATAGGGATATTGTTTTTCAAAATTACACTTCTCAATTCCAATTGTGCTTTTCTTGCACCTATATACATTGGATAGTTTACTCCTATGTAAATGAAAAGAATTGTTATTACCATAAAGAACGTCTTCATTTTTTTAAATTGATTAGTGATCTTAAACGCCAGATCTAAGATCACTAATCAACCGTGCTTGATAGTATTATATCATTATATTTCAATAAAGTCAATAGTATAATAACCTTGTGGATTAAGGTTATTTAGAGTGTTTTAACATGATATACTTTAGATATGTTAATCAAGAAATTAGGCCACTGCTGTCTCCACATTAAGCTTCCAAACCTTACTATTCTTACTGATCCTGGGAGTTATAGTACGCTGCAAAATGAAGTGAAGGGGATTGATCTTATACTCATTACTCATGAGCATGGGGATCATTTTCATATTGAGTCGCTAAAGAAAGTGCTCATGAATAATCCTGATGCTAAAATTATTACTAACGTCTCAGTTGGTAAACTTCTCGATGTAGAAAATATACCGTATAGCATTATTTCAGACGGGCAATCAACGACGATCGAAAATATTTTAATCGAAGGCTTTGGTACATTGCACGAAGAAATTTATGATGGCTGGGGTAGAGTAGAGAATACGGGCTACTTTATTGATAACAAACTCTTTTACCCAGGGGACGCGTTTACTGATCCTAAAAAACCAGTTGATATCCTAGCCTTGCCAGTTTCCGGACCATGGATGAAGATCCATGAAGCCATTGATTATGCACTACTACTAAAGCCACGAGTCGTATTTCCAGTCCATGACGCTATTTTGAAAAATCCTGGACTTGGGCATGCAGTTCCAAGTAAGTTTCTCCTAGAAAGTAATATCGAATTTGTTGTTATGAACGAAGACGACGAACACGAATTTTAAAAAGAAAACAGCACCGAGAGGTGCTGTTTTTGTAAATACATTACTTATGCATGGATTCTAGTTGTTCCCGCAAAATTTTCCATACCGCCTTTGTCATTTAAGGATACCTGTGTAGTATAGGCGAAACCCTTCTTTATGACGCAACATCTACATCCCGTGATTTCTGTTTTGAAAAACAGAGCAAATAAAGCATTTCCATTTGACGATGGGAGGAAGGTAATTCTTATTCTCCCTGGTGGACTTATGACGAGTATCAACGGCGCAGGTGCGCTTGTGGCACTTGAGATGCTTGGGTTGTACCGTGCATTTGATTCTATATACACCGGCTCGGCTGGATTCTTGAATGCATGCTACTTTCTCACCAAGAAAACACAAAGAGGAGCAACGATTTACTGGGATGATCTTGTCGCCAATAAATTCATTCAGCTTACCCGTTTCTGGGATCCCATTAGACCGAGTGTAGTAGTGGAAGCAATCAAAAAGTCCAAGCCATTTCCATATCAGGAATTATGGAATACTACCACAGAGCTCCATGTACAGATGCGAGATATGCGTGTAGGAAAATCGTGTGACCTTACCCTGAATGATTACACGCCACAAGAATTTTTTGAAATTGCCGAATCGTCTATCTCGTTTCCATATCTATGGAATGGTGTTCCGCATCATTTGAGGTACAGTGACGGACAGACGACAGGAGAGGCAACGAGGAAACTTTTTTGTTCCGGAATACACTCAGATGCGACTGATGTTGTGATTATTTACAACAATTTGAATCAGGTATTCCTCAATCAACACCTCGGAAACGAACGAGTGTGTGAGATACTTCCGCCTCGCGATTCACACATTAGTCCAATCGAAATGAGACCAGATATACTGATAAAAGCATGCACTGCTATGTACAAAAAAGTCTTCTCGGAATTCAATGAATAGCACAGGCATAGCCGAATAGAAAAACCTTACATCAAAACGATGTAAGGTTTTTATTTTTACATATGACAACAAGCGGGTTTTTTGCTAGTACCGATTTTTATCGCGTACTTTGTCTTTCCCAATAGCTTTACTGAGAGCCTCGTCCATAGAAATATTGTTTTTATTGCAAAAGCATGCAATAGCAAAAAGTAAATCACCCATTTCCATCTCCAGTTTTTCTACGTCACCTGAGATCACTTCAGCTTTCATCTCTCCTAATTCTTCATCAATTTTGGAAATTATTTTTTCAGTGGAGAAATAACTCCAACCCATTTCCTTCATAAAATCACTTACTCTAGTCTGTAATGTGTTCATAAGAAAGTTTTTAGTATTCTATATCTTACAACTGGCATGTCAAATTTATGCCGTAGGTATGCCGAGAGACTCTAGGAATCCTGTCAACTGTTTGCCCTCGAGTTTCTTCTGATCGCCTGGTTTCATGTTGCCTAGTTTGATATCCATAATGCGGAATCGTAAGAGTGATTTGACTTCGAAACCAAGTGCCTTGCACATTCGTCTAATCTGGCGGTTCTTGCCTTCGGTTAGGATAATATCAAACGTTTCTTCGTCTACTTTGCGAGTTTTGGCAGGCCTGGTAAAATCACCGGCACCGATACGCATGCCTTCTTTGAGTCCTCGTAGGAGGGAGTTGGTGATTTTCCTATTGACGACCACACGATACTCTTTCTCATGTTTTTTCTTTGGATTTAGGAGTGCGTCAGTGATTCGTCCATCATCAGAGAGAATGATAAGTCCCTCTGAATCTTTATCGAGTCTGCCGACAGGGGAAACACCTTTGGGAAATTTACTGAGATCGATAACACGCTCACCCGGCTGAGGTGCGACAGTAACGAGCCCAAGTGGTTTGTAGTAGGCGATGTAGCTATAGTTTTGTTTGACTGCCTTGTCCCATGATACTTTGTCTTTTTCTTGTACCATTTGGCCAATCTTGGCGCGTTTGCCATTGATGAAAATTTTCCCTTCATCAATTAAAACATCGGCATTACGCCGTGTTGTGACTTGTTTTTCTGCCAGGTAATGGTTGATGCGAATAGGGTAGGTAATCATATGCTTGTATCTCGGAGCGAAAACCCATAGTAGAGTGATGACAGAACAATAATACCCAAGATAATATAAAGAGTTGAAAATGTACCGAATGAAAGTATGCATATGCCAGCAAGCGGCGCAATGATGTAGGCAAGCGGCGACATGTCTCGGAATATGCTGATATAGTTGCTCTCAGCATCATTTACTTTCTTGAAGAAATAGACCTCGGTCATAACTTCTGTTACCGCAGCGCCAACGCGTGTCATAAAGAGTACAATTGCCCATGTCCAAATGTTTGGTTCTATAAAAGCGAGAAGAAAGGTGCTTGCACCTAAGATAACTAAGCCTACCAATAAAAATGATCGTTCGCCAACTTTATCAGCATAGCGTCCGAGTGGATATTGGATAAACACAAACGGCAACAGCATGATCGTAAAAATAAAGCCGATCGTCGTCCAAGAAAAGCCTAAATAATTATGCATATACAGTGGTGTGTAGATAACCATTGTGGCGTAAAAGAATTGCAAGACAAAGTTGATAACGGTGATATTTCTCAAATCAGGATTCTTGCCAATATTGATAAGGGTTTGCAAAAATGAAAAGCGTTTATATGGCGCGTCGTGATAGTTGGTGAGCTTGGTAAGCGTCAAATAAAAGACTATGAAGATAAATGCCATACTGATGCTGTAGAGCAAATGGTACCCACCAGTAGTCAGTAGCATGCCGGCCAATAGTGGTGCAAATATCCACGCACAGTTGATAACAGTAAGATAAATGCCACGCATGACACCGGTATTTTTATTTTTTGAGAAATGCTCAACAAAAATATCAAATGTAAAGACGATCAAATTGTTGCTGATAAGGTAAAACAAAATACCACCGACTTGTCCAGCTTGATTGCCGTGGGTCACCATGAATAGTGCAGTAAAGTTTACTATGAGCAATCCCAAGAGCAGTCGTCTATTGCCGAATGCTCGTAATAATGTAGGCATTTCTGACAGTGCGATCAGTGTCAGCATGGCACTGCCTGCGAAAACATAGCCTAGTATTTTTTCTGAAACAATTCCAGAGAGAAATGTTGAATTTATATATGATGCGAGTGCAACCTGCAGGGCAAAGAAAAAGGTTGTCGTATAAATACTTCTGATCGTGAAGGAGTGTAAATGCTTCATGCAGTAAAGTATAACATTTTAAATACCTAAAATAACAGGGATAACTAATGGACGCTTCGCAGTTTTCTGGTACAAGAACTTGGCAACAGTATCAGTAAGATTGTTTTTTACGAAATCAAAGTTAATCGGGTTCATGCCAGCTGTTTCGTCTTCGACAGTTTTACGTATCAAGTTTCTCGCTTCGTGTAGGAGTTCTTGATTTTCTTTAAGGTAGACGAATCCTCGTGATATGAGGTCAGGGGATTTTTTGAGTTTACCAGTCGCAGCGTTCACCATGACCATAACGATGAACATGCCATCTGCTGCTAGCATTCGTCTATCGCGTATAACAACATCTTGTTCGTCGCCAACTGAGAAACCATCAACCATCATGTTTCCAGATGGCGCTTTCTCTTTGCAGAGAACCATTTTGGTACCATTATCAACTATCTCTATAATCGAGCCGTTATCTGGAACGATTATATGGTTATCTGGCATACCTAGTGATAGCGCCAGCTCTTTGTGTAGCTTAAGCATGTAGTGATTTCCGTGGATAGGAATGAAAAACTTTGGATGAGTTTTAGTGTGAAGCCATTTGATTTCTGGAATATTACCGTGACCTGTTGAATGGATTGAAACTTCACTCGTGCGATAGTGAATAATGCGTACACCTTGTCGAGCGAGGTTATCTTTTAATTTCTGCACTGCGAGCTCGTTGCCTGGAACGATTGAAGCTGATAAGACGATTGTGTCTCCTTTGCCGAGCTTGAAGTTCTTGTGGGTCTTATTTGATGCACGCATGAGTGCTGAAAATTCCTCACCTTGGCCACCGGTTGATAGTATGATAATTCGATCTGGTGGGTAGTTGTCGACTTGCTCGATCGTAATGATCGTGCCTTTTTTAGGGTTCAATAATCCAGCTTGGATTGAGACTTCCATATTTGTTTTCATACTGCGTCCTTCCAAGACAATGTGTTTATTGAGGACTTCTGCAATCTCGACAATTTTTATTAATCGTTCGATATGTGATGCAAAAGCGGCAATAATGAGACGCCCTTTGACGCTCCGGATAATACTCTCGAGTCCTTTGTGAACTTCAGTTTCAGGGATTGCCCAGTCAGGATTTTCAATGTTCGTCGAGTCAGTCATCAAAAGTAGTACTTTAGCTTTATCAAAAATACTGTACTCTTTCTCTTCCCGATCTGATGGAATACCGTTTTGATGTTCAAGTTTGTAATCTCCAGGAGTTACTATCCAACCATGTGGAGTTTCGACAATGATTCCCATTGAATCTGGGACCGTATGAGTAACACCAAAGAAGCGAATTTTTATATTGCCAACAGTAATAACACTATCGTTTTCTACGATATGAGCATCAAGCGGTTTGAAATGTGGGAATTCTGACTGACGCTTTTTGATGAGAAGGATTGATAGATTTCGAGAATATATTGGGGGGTTGCCAATACGATCCATAACAATCGGCACTCCGCCGATGTGATCTAGGTGGCCGTGCGTGATTATCATGGCTCTAATTTTATCTTTTCTCTCTTCGAGATAGGTCGTATTTGGAATAATATAGTCAATACCGGGAGTATCTTCAGTTTTAAATTGCATACCTGCATCAATAACGATAATATCGTTACCAATTTCGATTGCTGTCATGTTCTTGCCGATTTCTTCCACACCTCCAAGTGGCACAATACGAATATTGCCAGGTGCAAGTGGAGGAACTTTTACGGCTGGACGTTTAGAAACACTTGCCTTCGATGGTGGTGGTGTGCCACGTCGTTTTGGTGGGAATTTCGAATAGCGAAATTTCTGTCCACTCGCTGCAGGTCTCGCTGTTCGAAGTGGGTGCGGTGTACTTTTTGTTGGTGCAGTCCGTGCTGGTACTGGCGTATCATTTCTCACCACTTGTGTACGTGGATGATTGCGAAATGCTGGTCTGTCTGGTCGTTGTGGTTTGTCGTTCATAGTTTTTGTATTTATTAATGGGTGAATAGTTTCCAAACTGAATCAGTTGCGAGGTACCACTGGTATACATCTCGAAACCGGTCGCTTGATTCAACTATATGTGCTAATGAGAATCCATTTATTTTTTTATCAACAATGTAAATATATTGTGGTGAATACAAGAAGATTGCGGGTTTATCATTTTTGATTTCAATCTTAAATTTTTCATATAGCTCCTCTCGGGCAGAAGCTTCCAGAGTGCCTTGGGCTTTTTCAAGTGCAGTATCGGTTTTTGTATTTGCATACATAGCAACATTGAGTCCTGGATCATTGCGCTGCGATGAGTGCCAAAATGCAAAAAGGTCACTTTCCGTACTAACAATTTGACCAAAGAGTAACACATCATACTTTCTTGGTCGGATAATTGTTTGATTAAGTGTTCCAATATCAAATATTTTTATTTCAGCACGTGCTCCGATCCGTTCGAAATCTGCTTTAATCATGGCAGCAGTTGCTTTAAGTTCAGGTGCATCACCAGTTGCGATTGAGAAGGAAAGTGGTGTTGTGCCGGTAGTGCTTTTCTTTGATCGATAGCCGTCGTCACCCAAGAGCCAGCCATCTTTTTGTAGAGAAGCAGCTATCGCTTCACTATCAACAGTATGCAGAGGTGGTATTTGCGATGAAAGGGTAATTGGAATAGGACTGTCGATTGCTTGTCCAAATCCTGATAGCACAGTGTCAATTATTGCCTGTTTGTCGATACTATCGTTAAGTGCAGTTACGAGTGTCTTGTCGCTAAAAAGTGGAGCTTGTGCTTGATTAAAAAATAGTCCAAAAATGCGAGGTAAGATGCTTGTTTCGATTCTTCCGCCGTTTTGCATTATCGCTTGCGCTTCAGATGGAGATACAGCTCCAAGTGATGTAATCGTCTTTTCAGCATAGGCGTCTAAGAGCTCACCTTCATTTGGATAGAAATATATTTTTATAGTTGGAATGTAGGGCTTACCAAGTGCAAATTTTTCAAACGATTTGAGTGTTGTTGCTGTTAGGGTGCCATCAGAAGTTACTGATTTTTTTTGAAACATGTACGGACCTGAACCGATCGGAGCAGTATTGTATTTACTAAATATCCAATCAGTAGCCTCGATGCTTTGCCAAATATGCATTGGCAAAATACCTACAGTTGTATTTTCTAAGAAAGAAACAAACGGTTGTTTCAATGTAAATGAAATAGTAGCCTCATCAATCTTCTCGGGTGTTACGCCTTGCCATTCAATTGCATGCTGGCTTTTGATTGATGAGTCTTTTATTTTGTTGATTGTATAAAGTACATCATCGACAGTGACTGTAGTATTGTCGTGGAAAAAGATATCTTTTTTTAATATAAAGGTATACGTTAATCCGTCTGCAGATATGGTGTAGCTCTCAGCAAGGTCAGGGATAAAGGTGCCATCGGCTGATTTTCTCATGAGACCTGAATAGATGAGGGTCGTCATATCTTTATCAGCATCAGAAACTGCGAGTACTGGGTTGATAAATCTAGGCGCTCCAATAATGCCTTCATGTATTGTGCCACCGATTGTTGGTATCTGTACCATGAATTTTTGATTAATTCGGTAAAGAATTGCAATAGTTGCTGTTGCAAGAATAACAATGAGCACTGCAAAAATAGTCCACTCGCGACGGGTCAAATAATATGGTATTTTTTTTAATTCTTGGTTAGTTGGCAAACGAAGCTGTCGTAACGTAGAAAATAATGAAGACATAAAATCAATACTAATAGTATAGTTTCGAGGTTAATATATTGGAAATTAATTCCGTTAGAGTATGATTGCAAGCAGTGACGCAAGTGCAAAAAGTATTGCAGAAACAATACTAGTTATGAAGAGCACTTTTTCTGCGCCTCGTTTTGTATGAAACGTAGCAAAATTATCTGATCCTCCAAGAGCACCAATACCAGCACCTGATTGCTGGAGTAGTATTGAACCGATAAGGATTATTGAGAGAATAATTTGTAGATACGGGAGAAACGTTAGTACCATACTCATGCAAAAGAGTATAGCATAGAATAAATAATAGGCAAGCTACAGTTGCATTAGTGTGATGCCTTGTATAAAATATGACCGCATTATCAGTAATTCACTTAAAGTACATTTATGGCAAAAAAAATTATTCCTTTGGGTGACCGCGTACTCGTCAAGCCATTACGCGATAGTAAAACTAAAACCAAGTCAGGTATTTATCTACCAGAAGCAAATGAAAAAGAACGTCCGGAACAAGGAGAAGTAATTGCTGTAGGGGAAGGAAAAATAAGTGATACTGGTACTCGTATCCCACTTGAGGTCAAAAAAGGTGATACAGTGTTCTTTTCTAAGTATGGTCCAGAAGAAATCAAGGTCGACGACAACGAATATCTTCTCATCAAAGAAGATCAGATTTTAGCAATCATTAAATAAATTTTTAGAAACTATTTTTATCAAGGCCCTCGGATTTCCTCGTAAAACTCGGCCAGACCTTTCAAAAAACAGTTTCTAAAGATTTCTCACAACTATGTCCAAACAAATTTTATTTAGCGCAGATGCAAAGATCGCTTTAAAGCGAGGTATTGATATAGTCGCAGACGCAGTCAAAATAACACTAGGGCCAAGGGGTCGTAATGTTGTCTTCGACAAAGGCTATGGTGCGCCGACAATCACGAATGATGGCGTCTCGATCGCCAAAGAAATCACCCTCGCAGATAAATTCGAAAACATGGGCGCGGAAATTATCAAAGAAGTAGCAAGCAAGACCAATGACATGGCAGGTGATGGCACGACAACATCGGTTATTTTAACTGCTGCGATTATCACGGCAGGGCTCAAACAGACAACTATGGGTGCCAATGGCATGCTGGTGCGTCGCGGTATTGAATCTGCGAGAGAAGAAGTAGTGAAAGCATTACGTCAAATGGCGCATCCCATTAAAAGCGATGCGGAAATTAGACAAGTAGCTACTATTTCAGCTGAATCAGAGGAGCTTGGCAATATTATCGCTGACACGATAAAAAAAGTTGGCAAAGATGGTGTTGTCACTGTTGAAGAATCACAATCCTTTACGGTTGAATCTGAAGTCGTCGAAGGACTCCAATTCGACAAAGGCTATGTGTCGCCGTATATGATCACTGATACTGAACGCATGGAATCAGTTTTCAAAGATGCACTCGTACTCGTCACTGACAAGAAAATTTCTTCAGTCAAAGAAATTTTGCCACTTCTTGAGAAAGTTGCTCAAACAGGCAAGAAAGAACTTGTTATCATTGCTGAAGATGTTGATGGGGAAGCACTCACGACGTTTGTCCTCAATAAACTCCGTGGTGGATTTAATGTCTTGGCTGTCAAAGCACCTGGCTACAGTGATAAAAAGAAAGATATACTCGAAGATATTGCAATCATAACTGGTGCGAAAGTTATCTCTGATGATGTGGGACTTAAACTTGATACAATCGAACTTAACGCACTTGGTCGTGCTAACAAAATTATTGCAACCAAAGATAAGACTATTATCGTCGGTGGTAAAGGTAAAAAGTCAGACCTACAGAAACGAATCGAATCACTGAAAGGGCAAATAAATGCTCTCGATGGTAAATTTTCAAAATATGATCGTGAGAAATTAGAAGAGCGTGTTGCAAAACTTTCTGGTGGTGTGGCAGTGGTGCGTGTTGGAGCAGCCACAGAAACTGAAATGAAATATCTGAAATTAAAGATTGAGGATGCAGTGAACGCTACGAAGGCAGCAATCGAGGAAGGTATTGTGCCAGGTGGAGGTGTTGCACTCGTCAAAGCTTACGAGAAAGTGAATCGTGATCACATTGCATCAAAACAAAAATATACGAGTGAATTTGAAGTCGGTTTCCAAATCGTACTTGACGCATTGATGGCACCGCTCAAACAAATCGCTATTAATGCCGGCAAAGAAGATGGTTCGGTTATCGTTGAGAAAGTTAAAAACGGTAAAGGCAATATGGGATATGATGCCCTCCTCGATGTTATGATTCCCGATATGCTCGCTGCCGGTATCGTTGATCCTGTGAAAGTCACCCGTAGTGGCGTCGAGCATGCAACAAGCGCAGCTGCAATATTTCTCACGACTGATGTAGCAATTGCAGATCTGCCAGAAAAAGAAAAACCGCAGGCTGGCGGCATGCCGGGGATGGGAATGGACTATTGATTAAAAAACACGGGTTATTGACTAAAATCACTCATTTATAGATCAAAAAGTATTAACAAGAAACCGCCTTGGAATCCATAGATTTCAAGGCGGTTTCATATGCTTGACATTGCATTTCGTCTCGTCTATACTATCTCCACTCTTCAGTAAGAAGGGTATCTAACAGATTATGCCTATGAAAAACTAAACTTTTTATTTTGTAAACAAGTAAAGTTCATATATGCGCCTGTTAGACGCTTTTTTCTTTGAAAATTTAAACATCAATGTAATGTGAATTAAAGTCAGTAAGTAAAGTAATCTGAGTCAAGAAAATGTATTTTTTCTTTTGTTTCGTTCTATTTTTTAAGTAGAGTTTGATCCTAGCTCAGGATGAACGCTGGCGGCGTGGATAAGGCATGCAAGTCGAACGAATTTTAATTGTTGAAGTTGAAATGAAGTAGCAATATGGAATTTTGATAGATATTTTTAAAATTAGTGGCGAACGAGGTAGTAACACGTGGGTACTTCCCCCTAAGTCGCGAATAATCCATCGAAAGGTGGACTAATACGCGATATACTTCAGAGTGAAAGATTTTTCGCTTAGGGAAAGGCCTGCGGGATATCAGCTAGTTGGTAGTGTAATAGACTACCAAGGCTATGACGTCTAGGGGAGCTGAGAGGCTGACCCCCACCGATGGGACTGAGACACGGCCCATACACCTACGGGTGGCTGCAGTCAAGAACCTTCCACAATGGACGAAAGTCTGATGGAGCGACGCCGCGTGATTGATGAAGTCCTTCGGGACGTAAAGATCTTTTATGAGGGAAGAAGTTTATTGACGGTACCTCATGAATAAGGGGCTCCTAATCTCGTGCCAGCAGGAGCGGTAATACGAGAGCCCCGAGCGTTATCCGGAATTATTGGGCGTAAAGGGTGCGTCGGTTGTTATATTAGCCTCACTTTAAATCTTCATGCTCAACATGAAGCATGGGCGGGGAACGGTATGACTAGAGGTTGTGAGAGGTGTGCGGAACTCAAGGTGTAGGGGTGAAATCCGTTGATATCTTGGGGAACACCAAATGCGAAGGCAGCACACTGGCACATATCTGACACTCAAGCACGAAAGCGTGGGTAGCGAATGGGATTAGATACCCCAGTAGTCCACGCCCTAAACGATGATCTCTCGGTTTTCGGAGTATCGACCCTCTGAGAGCCTAAGCTAACGCGTTAAGAGATCCGCCTGGGAAATACGGCCGCAAGGCTAAAACTCAAAGGAATAGACGGGGACTCGCACAAGCAGTGGATTATGTGGTTTAATTCGATGGTAAACGAAGAACCTCACCAGGGTTTGACACCTACGTGAAAGCTCTAAGAAACTAGAGCCCTCGCAAGACTAGTAGGCAGGTGTTGCATGGCCGTCGTCAGTTCGTGGTTTGAATTGTTCCCTTAAGTGGGGTAACGAACGCAACCCTCGTCGTGTGTTATATTTGTCACACGAGACCGCCCAGAACAAAGCGCGTGAATGCGCTTCTAGTAGAAAGTGTAAAGTTGAAAGTCAAAAGTGAATTCAGAAATGCATTTACTTTAAACTTTCTACATTCAACTTTTGACTTGAAGTGTACATCGTACGTTTCGTTCTGGGAGGAAGGAGAGGATGACGCCAGGTCAGCATGACCCTTTGATATCCTGGGCTACACACATAATACAATGACGGCTACAACGCGTTGCGACGAGGTAACTCTGAGCTAATCGTTATAAAAGCCGCCTCAGTTCGGATTGAGGTCTGCAACTCGACCTCATGAAGTTGGAATTGCTAGTAATCGCAGGTCAGACATACTGCGGTGAATACGTTCTCGAGTCTTGTACTCACCGCCCGTCAAGTCAAGGGAGCTGGGAATACCCGAAATTTCTACATTAGTAGGACCTAAGGTAAGCTCAGTGACAGGGACTAAGTCGTAACAAGGCACGGGTAGCGGAAGCTGCTCGTGGAATAATTCAATTTGAAACCTTTCATTCGTAAGAATGAGATTAAGGTGTCGGTGTTCTGTGCCTCAATTGAGCACAGAATGGTCTATAAGCTTTATGACCTAAAAAAGTTTTGACATAAGGGGAAAGACCCTAATAGGACGAAACAAAAGAGGACATACTAAGACTTTCACATACTAAGATGAATAAATAACAGAAAAACCACAATAATTATTGTGGTTTTTCTGTGTCTGCATAAAATTGACATTATATTTATTTATGATATTATGAAGAAAAACTAAACGTACATGAAAAACAAACAAATAGTGCTTTCAATTTTTACTTTTGGCCTCATTTTATGTCTGTCAGCATGCGGTATCTTTAACAAAAAGGATGACCCACAGCCGAACATGCCAGTGGTAGAAACACCAGTTGATATTTTTTCAAAATTTCATAGTACATGGAATTCCGAAGAAGAAAACTATCAAAGTACTTACCTGCAGCTTCCAGATGGTAACGACAGTTTGATACGGGTTATTGCTATTACAAATACCGACAATGGATTGGGTGAAAACTTGATTACTATCGATGATGATTTTTTGAATAAGATTGGTCAAGGTATATCAAAAGATTCGGCATTTCCTAAGCCACTACCGGATCCGATCTTCGCCGATCTACAAAACCAATTTCAAAATGTGATGCAAACTTTTCTGGATGATTTTTCCAGCGAAAACATAACTCGAGATAGTGCTCAGAAAAAGCAAATAGCTACGAGTATATCGCAGGCAAACCCAGCAATGGAGGCGCAGTTTGATGCCTGGATTGAGACAAATTTCAAGGTTGGTAATCCAAATCAGCCTCGGTATGAGCTCTATATAGGCAGCGATCCTGTTATTTTGCAGCAAATTGCCATATTGCAAAGAGGCAAATGAGTAAGAATAACGTCATTAAATCCCACCAGAGAAATTCTGGATGGGATTTTTATTTTTTATTATGAAATATTTTTTCCGACACTAAAAGGTGCATCACTGTAAGGCTTATTCAGAACCCTGCTTTACAAAATATTTTTTCATTTTGAAGGGCTAAAATTGCAAGTTATCCACACAGCGCCAAAAATTTTTTTTATGTACAATGAGTATCCAAGGATACATTTTTAGCAGCTAATTTTATAAGTATGGGCAATAAAAAACGACGCATTTCAATACCTTCTGCTGATTTCAAGAAAATCAAAGAGATCCGTAACCGTGAGCATGATGTTATACCATTTGATATAGCTAAAATCCAGGAAGCGCTCCTCAAAGCGTTTACAGTCACCGGTGAGGGAACTGCGTCTGATGCTGAGTATATTGCTAGACTTGTCTTCAAAGAACTTCTTGCTCTTCGAAAAGCTTCAAAAGATAAACATTTTGTCCCAACTGTTGAACTCATCCAAGACCTTGTTGAAGGAGAGCTTATCCGTGAGCAATTTGTTCATACTGCTAAAGCCTATATTCTCTACCGCAATAAACGTGCAGTTCTTCGTCGTGAAGTTGGTCCTGTCCCTGAGAAAGTAAAACAGCTAACCGAAGAATCTAAGAAATACTTTAGAAATCCGCTTGCCGAATTCGTCTATTATCGATCATATGCGAAGTGGATTGAGGCCGAAGGCCGTCGTGAGACTTGGATTGAGACCGTTGATCGCTATATGAATTTTATGCGCGAACACATAGGCACCAAGCTTAAAGAATCTGAATACAATGAAGTCCGAGAAGCAATTTTGAGCCATGATGCGATGCCATCAATGCGCCTCATGCAATTTGCTGATCATGCAGCGAGAAAGACTAATGTCTGCGCTTACAACTGTTCATATATTGCGCCGACATGTTTCCAAGACTTTGGTGAAATTATTTATATATCTATGTGTGGCACTGGTGTTGGATTTTCTGTTGAAAGTAAAAATATTCAAGCGTTACCGCAAATCAAACCCCAATCTGGCAAAAAGCCAAGTAAGTATGTTGTTCCTGATAGTAAAGAAGGCTGGGCAGATGCATTTGTGCTTGGTATGAAGACGTGGTTTGGTGGGGAAGACGTTGAATTTGATTTCTCATTGCTTCGTGGTGCAGGTGCACGACTTCGCACGATGGGTGGCAAGAGTTCTGGTCCAAAGCCACTCCAAGACCTGTTGCAGTTTACTCGTGAACGTATTCTTCGTCGCCAAGGACGTCATCTGACGAACCTCGATGCTCACGATATTATTTGTAAGATTGGTGAGTGTGTCGTTGCTGGGGGCGTACGCCGAAGTGCGCTCATCTCGCTCTCTGATCTCGATGATGAAGCGATTCGTGATGCCAAGAAAGGCCAGTTCTATATCAATGAGCCACAACGCATGCTTGCGAACAATTCTGCCGTCTACGAATCAAAGCCTACAGCAGTCGAATTCATGGATGAATGGATTGCCCTTATGAAAAGTGGCTCTGGCGAGCGAGGATTGTTTAACCGCGGAGCATTACCAAAGCAGATACCTGAACGTCGCATTAAATTCTGGAAAAAGTCTGGCTACATCAATGCTGATGGACGTGTTGTTGGACTCGTGGGAACCAACCCATGTGGAGAAATTATTTTGAAATCAAAACAGTTTTGTAATCTATCAGAAGTTGTTTGCCGGGCGGAAGATACAGAAGAATCTCTCATGAGAAAAGTCCGTGTGGCAACAATTTTAGGTACCTACCAATCAACACTTACGTATTTCCCATACCTATCCAAAGAGTGGAAGAAAAATTGTGAAGATGAAAGACTCTTAGGGGTGTCACTCACAGGTCAATGGGATTCAAAATTTGCTCGTGATCCAAAAATACTTGAAAAGCTCAAAGCTGAAAGTGTGAAGATCAATAAATTATTTGCTAAACGTTTCGACGTCAATGAATCAACCTGCATTACCTGCGTGAAGCCTTCTGGTACGGTGTCCCAGGTCGTTGACTGCGCTTCAGGTATGCATCCACGTCATAGCCCATACTACATCCGCCGAGTTCGCATATCTGCAACCGATGCACTTTTCCAAATGTTGAAAGACCAAGGTGTGCCATATTATCCAGAAGTGGGACAGAGTGTTGAAAATGCGACGACCTATGTTCTCGAATTCCCTGTAAAAGCTCCAGAAGGTGCAATTTGTAAAGACGATATCACCGCGCTCGATCAGCTCGCGCATTGGAAAGTTATCAAGGAGCACTTTACTGAGCACAATCCATCAGTGACGATCTCAGTCGGCGAAGACGAGTGGATCGCTGTTGCACATTGGCTCTATGGCAACTGGGATATGTTAGGAGGGCTTTCATTCTTGCCTCGCTCAAACCACGTTTACCAGCTCGCCCCTTATGAACCAATTAGCAAAGAGAAATACGAAGAACTTAAGCATACCGTTGAAAACATTGATTTCTCAAAAATTGTTACCTACGAACTCGATGATGAGACTGAGGTGAAGAAAGAACTTGCTTGTGTCTCTGGGGTTTGTGAAGTGTAAAGTAAGTAAATAGTAATTAGTAAACAGTAAATAGAAAAAACCGCTGCTCAGATTTGATCGGCGGTTTTTTAAATTTTCTACAATACCCAGGTACCGTTGCCAATTTTTTTTGTTTTCGCAATGTCGAGAATGATATCGTGATATATTGTCTCTTCAGGGAAATATTCTTTGATGAAATTAAAAATCATTCTCCATGCATCACGATCCCCAGCTGCAACATCCTCAATAATTTTTTTTGTTTCCTCTATCCATTCTTCCTGTGCGTCTGGATTACCTCCTATTAGAAAGTTCTCAAGTGCGGTATGAAGGCGAACCTTGTTTATATCATTTGTTTCTGTCAGGTAGGCAATCCATGCATCGATGAATTCTTGCCACGACTTACTAAGTTTTTTCGCCATACATATTGAATTTTTACTCACTCTAATCTCAATTTGGATACTTGTCAAATAAAAAACCACCTCCAAATTAGAAGCGGTTTATAGTGAGTTTGCTTGAATACCTTTTTCCCTTAATTCGTTTAGTAATGCAGTCAAACCTGGCTTATTCGTACCACCTAATTTTAGAAGGTCACTGAAGGATAAATCCAGAAACTCCTGTTTAGTTTTTACATGAGGAATCAAATTTCGGGCATAGTTATTTGCTCGAATTCCTAAGTTTAGACTATCAAGGAAAGTTGTAAAATCTTCTTGGCTGCTTTCTTGGTCGCTATGTATGTTCATTTTTTCTGTCATGGTTTTAGTATAGTATGAGCTTAATTGAAATACTATTGCAGGAGAGTTTTGACAAATGTTAAAGATAGACAGACCAAATGAAGAGAAAGGCAACATACATGAGAAACCAGAATCCTACATGTATCGTTACTTTAATAACTTGTAAAAATCTATCATCATTTCTCGACAGGAATATCAACGTTACGATTCCAAAAATGAAGCATTTATTAGCAATGAAATACATGAGACCGTAGATCAAAAGTTCTTGTGTAAGAGCCTCGGCCATAGCAGAAATAGTAAGGAATAAGTATGCAATTTTTGCCATTGGTAACTTTTCTGTTATTATCGTTTTTTAGTACATTTTGTCAAATAGAAAACCGTCACTTGGAAGTGAACGGCTTTGATTTTTTTTATTTAACTATTATATAAGAGAAAGTCAGATAATTTAGAAGGAAAATATTGGTATCTAAGTCTCAAGGTGCCCTGTCTTTGTATGTTGGGTCTAAGGGATACGCCTTTGATGTCAAATAAAAATCCATCATTTAGCGGATAATAATTCGTTTTCAATATCCCAGTTGCTCCCCTGTGAAATTCATCAACAACTGGTGCTAGAATAGTTATTTTTTGTCCAGCTTCTATTTCTACAGAGAAGTTTTCAGTAACATTACGATCACCCTCCTGTGAAATATCAATTATTATTATGTTGGCAATAATTGACTGTTTTAGTGTGATTTCTCTTCCGAAATACTTGTTATCTATCATGGTTCGTGCTTTTATATAAAATATCATAATATATACGCTTGTCAAGTATTATAAAATCGTGTATACTGTTTCCGTTGTACTGGATAATCGCCACGTGAGATATATATGTATTATGTTTACATATTAAAAGGCCCCAAGCAGTTGTATATAGGATCAACCAATGATTTAAAGCGACGATTTACTGAGCATCAGAATAATGAATCGTTAGCTACAAGAAATCGAGGTCCTTGGACAATTGTGTATTACGAAGCTTCTCGATCTAAAACTGATGCTTTAATAAGAGAGAAGTATTTAAAAACTGCTTGGGGCCGAAGGTATGTTAAAGGTCGTTTAAAGAACGATAAAGTGTAGTACCTATCTATCTCACGTGGAGGAAAGTCCGAACACAGCCCCGTGAGATAAGAGTATCTAAATAATTTCTATACTTTCTGAAGCATTAGATAAATAAAAATGGAAATAGTTTGGAGGTTGTTATCTCACGGGGAGCATAGTAGCGGGTAACGCCCGTCTGGAGTAATCCACGAGGTGCGAGCAGTGACGTCCAATCCGAAAGGAAAGGATATCCCGAGAGTAATCGAGGGATAAATCTTCGTATAAGTTTAGGGCTTGCCCTCTACGAAGTCGAAGGGTGAAACGGCTAAATCCTTACTTCTGTGCAAGGCCGTGCTATGGGTAGGTTACAGGTTGTAGGTTAGAGGGAATAGTAATTCGTGAAATGTATTTACTATAACCTATTCACTATCACCTATAACCTGCCCGTGGAGTGCCGCTTGAGATTGTTGGCAACAACAATCCTAGATAAATGATTATCGCCCCGCACTTGCGGGGTACAGAATTCGGCTTATAGGTACAATACAAAATGAAAAAGCTTCCCGAAAGGGAAGTTTTTTCTGTTATACTTATACTATGTTTATCAACAATTCTCCCTGGCTCAAACAGCTCGCTCGAACTCGACCAGTTGCGAAAGGAAAAATGACTGAACAAACTGATATTGCAATTATTGGAGGAGGAATTGCTGGAGTTACTACTGCTTACTTCACGCTGCTCTTTACAGATAAAAAGGTGACTCTTATTGAAGCAGATAAAATTGCCCATGGGGCAACAGGGCATAATGCCGGCCAGGTAACTAGTTATTTCGAGGCGCCTTTCCAGGACTTTGTAAAAAAATACGGACTTGAATTAGCTGCTCATGCACAGCGTGCCATTGAGTTTGATGCTAGAATTTTGCTCAATGAGATTATCCGCGATGCACAATTACTTACACCAAAGTCAGAATTTGAAGGATATAACGGTCTCGAAACTAAAGAACAAATTCTCATCTCGCTCGAAGATCTTTTTCAAAGAGGTGAAGCAGTAATTGCAACTCGCGCTCTCTTGATTTCAAAAGAGTGGCACGAGCATATCCACTTACCAGAAAAATATAAACCGTACTACAGTATTGTCGATAAAGAAAATATACTCTCGTTACTTGAGACAATTGATGATCGTTATATTGCCTGTTTACCTTTTCTTTCAGGATGCATGAATAGTGCGCTTTTTACTGAAGAGTTGGTAGGTTTTCTCATGAGTACATACAAAGAACGTTTTACCTTACTTGAAGAAACTTTGGTAGAGGATTGCATACTCTCTCAAAACGAGGCGCGACTTAAAAGTGGAACCAATGAAATACATGCTTCACGAGTAGTGCTATGTACTAATGGTTTTGAAAAAATTACGCTTAAAAATCAATCTGGTTCTGACATTGATACTAAATTTCATCATAGTGTCACTGGACTTATAGGTTACATGGCAGGATTCTTAGATGTTCCTGACCAGAAACCTGCTGCGAGTATTTATTCAAAGACTGATTCTGATACTGGGGAAGCATATTATTATGCGACAAGACGTCCCTATGAGCATTTGGGTGGTAAGTATAATATTCTTTCGGTAGGCGGTCCTGAAGAAATGGTTGAAGATACACGAACCTATGATCCAAAAATGCCATATCCAGAAAAGCATCTTGAGTTCATATTTAGTTTTATAAAAAAAACATTTAGTAGAACATACGAACGAAGTGCGTTTTATTTTGCATGGCATGGCCTTATGGGATATACGCCCAACGGTGTACGACTTATTGGCAGTGAGCCATGTAACCCTATTTTAATGTACAACTTAGGTTGTAATGGTGTAGGAATACTCCCATCTATTTATGGGGGTCATAGAATTGCGCGGATTTTGCGTGGTGATACTATCGAACCATCTATTTTTGACCCCCAGGATCAACGATGTCCCACCTAGTTGACTTTTTTAACATAGTTTGCTATACTATCCCTGTGAGTGAATAGCTCCGTCTCAATTTTTAGAGACACAAGTGCATCACAAATCCGCCTTCGGGCGGATTTTGTGTTGCTAAACATGCATATTTTGTCATTTTACCTATGGCTAGTATTTGCTATTACTTCAGAATACAGTATACTTTTTATGCAGTCGTTGTCTGTGTTTACAGCGAGCGGCTGCACTCACATATGCACTTGTGTTGGAGTTAGCACCCGCTCGCTCTAAGCACAGAAAATAAAACACCCCGCACGTGCGGGGTGTTTTATTTTCTGTTACGTACAGATATTAATGTGCTACATTTTTTTTAAAATAAAGAAATTCTAAAAAAATAATTTTATTTTTTTAGATACATTTTACTTTTTAAATTAAAACAATTATTTTTTTATTTTTATTTACAAAAAAGTTATCCACATATTTGCATGAAAAAATATTGTCAGGAAATTTATTCTGTACGATAATAGTAGTAGTAATGCATGGTTGATACAACAAATATTTTTTTGTTGTGGTCGCAATCATCGCAGAAAACTTTACAAGCTTAATTCCACAACTATGGCAACAAAAAAGAAAGCAAAGAAAGCAGCACCAAAGAAAAAGGCTGCAGCTAAAAAGAAGAAGAAATAGTTTTCTTCAAAGTTACAAAACAAAAATCCCCCTATCCAGGGGTTTTTGTTTTGTAATGCTAAATTGCTACTTTTGTGCTATATTCTAAGCCATGACATTCATAAAATCATTATTTGGTAACGCCGATAGCAGATTTTCCAAAAGCGTTGCGCCGACACTCACAAAAATAAATGCTCTAGAAAAAGATATACAGAGCCTCTCTGATGCGGATTTCCCACGCAAGACCAATGAGTTCAAGGAACGTATTCAAAATGGCGAGACATTAGATCATGTGTTGCCTGAGGCGTTCGCCTTAGTACGTGAAGCTGCGAAGCGTTCGCTTGGTCAGCGACACTACGATGTGCAGCTCGAAGGTGGCATTGCGCTTCACCAAGGCAAAATTGCCGAAATGAAAACTGGTGAAGGTAAAACACTTGTTGCAACACTTGCAACCTATTTAAATGCCCTCGAAGGTCGCGGTGTGCACGTCGTCACTGTCAATGACTATCTCGCGCGCCGTGATGCACAGTGGATGGGGCAGATATATTCTTTTTTAGGCATGTCAGTTGGTATTATCAATAGCCAACAAGTATCATATCTCTACGACAGTACTCATACCGCAGATGACAAAGAGCATGATGAGACGAGCTCTTTTAAGGTCATGTATGAATTCCTAAAGCCAGCACCGCGCAAGGCTGCATACCTCGCTGATATTACGTATGGCACGAACAATGAGTTTGGATTTGATTATCTGCGCGACAATTTGGTTGTTTCTAAAGATCAGCTCACCCAGCGTGAACATTATTACGCAATAGTTGATGAAATCGATTCGATTTTGATTGATGAGGCACGAACGCCGCTTATTATTTCTGCTCCTTCAGGAGATTCTGAAAAGCTCTATAGTACATTTGCCGATATTGCAACCAAGCTCTCCGTTGGAGAAGATTACACGGTTGATGAGAAGCACCATTCGATTGCACTAACTGATGCTGGTATTACGAAAGCAGAAAAATTGCTCGGCATAGATAATATTTATACAGAAAAAGGCATTAAATATGTCCATCACCTTGAGACTGCTGTTCGTGCGCGGGCATTGTATATCAAAGACAAGGAATATGTTGTCAAAGATGGTGAAGTTATTATCGTCGATCAATTTACTGGGCGATTGCAACCTGGGCGTAGGTATAGTGAAGGCATCCACCAAGCTGTGGAAGCTAAAGAGGGGGTTACGATCCAGCAAGAAACCAAAGCAGCTGCATCTATAACCTACCAAAATTACTTCCGTCTGTATAAAAAATTATCAGGCATGACTGGTACGGCTAAAACTTCAAGTGAAGAATTCTTCAAGGTGTACGGTCTTGAAGTCATGACTATTCCGACTCATCGGCCGAACAAGCGTATCGATACGCCGGACTTGGTGTATCAAAGTGAAATCGGTAAGTGGCAAGCAATTGCTAAAAAAGTTAAAGAGCTTAACAAAAAAGGGCAGCCAGTACTTATTGGTACGATTTCAATCGAGAAAAATGAAATGCTTTCAGCATATCTTGCCAAAGAAGGTGTGCCGCATACCATACTTAATGCCAAAAACCACGAACGTGAAGGTGAAATCATTTCTCAAGCAGGACGCAAAGGCTCTGTGGTGATCGCTACCAACATGGCTGGTCGTGGGGTTGATATTGCACTCGGTGGTAAGCCTTCAACACCAGAAGAAAATGAAGAAGTAAAAAATCTCGGTGGACTTTTTGTCTTGGGTACGGAACGTCATGAAGCTCGCCGTATTGATAATCAGCTGCGTGGCCGTTCAGGTCGTCAAGGTGACCCAGGTGAAACTGTTTTCTTTGTATCGCTCGAAGATGATCTCATGCGAGTATTTGGCGCAGATAATATCAAGCGCATGATGGGCAAATTTGGTATTCCTGAAGACCAGCCAATACAAAATAAACTCATTTCTCGCGCACTTGAAAGCGCGCAGGCTAAGATCGAAGGATTTCACTTTGATGCCCGCAAGTATACGCTCGAATATGACAACGTTATGAACCATCAGCGTCATGTGATTTATGATCGTCGCCGGGTATTACTGGTTGGTACTTTAGAAGAAATTAAAACCTATATTGATGGATTTATAGCTCAACACGTAGAGCTTGCGGCATTGGCCGAAGAGAAAAAAGTATTACTCTCTGAAGAGACGTATTATGAAACACTTCGCCGGATTATTCTCTATGTTACTGATGCGCTCTGGTCAGAGCATTTGGAAACTATGGAATATACTCGCTCATCGGTAAATTTGCGTGCATATGGTCAGCGTGAACCGCTCATTGAGTATAAAAAAGAAGGCTTGAGGCTTTTCAAGGAACTCGAACAATCATTACTCGAGCAAGTTTATGAACTAACTAAAACGATTGATACTGGGACAACTGTTGCTCCAGAGAATCCTACACCAGCACCGCAATTTACTGTTACAAGCAATCCCGCACAAAATCTTGAGCCGCAAAATGTAGCGAGTAATGTTTCAGAAGGTGGATCAAAAATTGGCCGCAATGATTCTTGTCCATGCGGTAGTGGTAAAAAATGGAAAAAATGTGGCATGCTCAACACTACTGAGCATCAAAAATTACTGGCAGAAAAAAGTAAGTAATAGTATTTCGTACATAAAAAACCGCCCCTGGTATTTGGGGCGGTTTTTGCAAGATATCTTATTGTTTTTCAATCTTGCATTCTTTCGTTTTTGTTTTAATTATATACAGCCCGTTTGGCTGATTTGATAAATCGATATCTCCAGCATAAATTCCTTTCATTAGGAGTTTATTATTGGCTGAGTAGACTCGTATTTCCTCCTCTGCATTTCCTGTCACATTAATTCTCCCGGTGGTTGGATTTGGATACGCATGCAGTTGATTGTCTCCTTCTTCCAGATCAATAGTCCCGACTCTTGGTGTATTTACCACCAAAGAACAAGGCAATATCGTCTCAACAGCTAGATCATTGGCAGCAATTTTTGCAGCCGACAAACGATCTCTGTAAGACTGAATGGTTGAACTGAACGCAGGATTATTTATCTGATTGGTCAGTTCTAACGGATCATTGACCAAATCGAAAAATTCTTCTGTCGTACTACTACAGCCCGAATACAAGTATTTATACTGCAAATCCCATAGTCCATGAATGTAAGGTAGATCCTGGTACTGATTCTCCGTTGTGTAGAACGAATGGTAATAAATTTCATTCACCGTAGCAGTATGATTTGCTAGATTTCTCAGTGAATATCCATCCATACCAAACGTATTCGGTATACCAACAGCATCGAGAATTGTTGTTGGGATATCGATATTTCTTACCAAATCTGTAACGATTGTCCCAGGTGCAAACCAAGCAGGGTAGCGTACAAACAATGGCAGTTTTACCGATGGCTCATAAGCGATACGCTTCATATTGTAGTGATGCTCACCATACATGTAGCCATTATCTGAGCTGAAAATGATTATAGTATTGTCGAGTTTGCCTGTAGCGGTAAGCTCATCTAGTATCCTGCCAATATTGTAATCAAGTTCGGCGATCACAGCATAGGTATCGTAGTACTGCTCCTGTAGTTCACTTCCCACAGCATAGTTTTTGCCTGGTGGCAAAAGGTATGACCAAGACGCGTAATTTTGCGTATACTTTGCCGTGTCCGGCTTTAATTGCAATGGGAAACTGCGGTATATATCGTATATCGATGTATAGGCAAAAGGGGTATGGGGTGCCTTGTAGGGAAGGTATAGATAGAATTGACTGTTCACGTTATGGATGCGATCAATCGCGGCGTCGGTTATGAAATTACTGCTCAGTCCTGTCACTTTTATGCTTGGTCCATCTGAATTAATATTCACATTCTTCTTTGTGGCTTCGTCGTTCGACAACACTTCATACCAATAGTCCCAATCTCCGTCTGCATACGCCTGAATTTCGTGGTTTTTCCCGATCAATCCTGTGTAAATTCCACTTTCACGAAGGATTTTGGGCACTCTTGGTAGGGTTTTATCAAACTGAGCTTGTTTTGAGTTATCAGTGACATGATGAACGTTCGCACGCCGTCCTGTTAACAAGGTTGCTCGCGTGGGAGCACATAGCGAATATTGGCTATAGCAGTTAGTAAATTTCGCTCCCTCATTTGCTATTCGATCAATATTGGGAGTTTGAAAGAAGGATGCAGCACCATTACAACTGAACCAATCATACCTGGAATCATCCAAAAGGATAAATATAACGTTTGGATGGGGAATGCCACCAGTGGTGGTAAATGTAGTAATCGATGTCCAATTAGCTTCAATAGCTGTATCACAGCTATTTATTCTGACCTGGTACATCGTGCCTACTACTAATCCTGTTAGGTTTATGCTTGTGCCTCCAGATAGTATGGTCCATGGAGTTGTTCCAATTGGTCTATATTCCACAAATGCATTTGGGTTACATGCAGCTGACCATGCAACTGTTGCAGACGTGTTGGTAATATTACTTACCTGCACATTTGAAGGCAGACTGCAGGCAAGCGTTGTGGTATTCTTGCCGTTTTGTGTAGCCCCAGGGGTACTGTCGGCGCAAAATCCTTGCAATTTGAACGCATACTGGGTGTCTCCGATAAGTCCTGTCACTATATACGTGGTTACATTACCTACGTTTACAATTGTCCAATTTCCATTGGGATTAATTTTTCGATAACTTAATTCATAATAAGTGGCATTTGCCACCGTGTTCCAGTTAACCGTAACTGAACATTCAGTTACATTGGTCAGTGTTTTAACTGCAACGGGTCCTGGCGGTGTGCATACTGCCATTGAAAAGTTAAAGGGGATAGTGACTGAAATCACTATCGCCAAGAAGAAGGTGAGGATCTTTTTCATAGGTGTAGGTTTTTGGTTTTTTATTCGTTTTTTAAAAAATGCCTTGGATCTATTTAAGCATTTATTGTATTTTTTTACAATTATGGATTTCTATTGTTTAGTTTTTTAGGTAAAAATTGATATGTTTTACTCGTTTTGTATCTATTTTTCGATTAAAGTAAAGAATTTTATAAAGTCTGCTAAAACTACACATATTTACTGTATATTTGTCAATGTTTAATCTCTAAAATATCCTTATAAAATAAGGATATTTTTCATTTGACACACTACAAAAATGTTGTCTAACTATTGACTTCTTGTGTCAAACATGCTAGTATATGGGCATCTCCAAAAGTCTATTGTCTTATGGAGTTTTTTAATTAGAGGCCGAAGTTCGGCTATACCGATATGACGTTTGATGGAGCAAAACCATCAGTTATGGGTAAAAACATACTTATACGCTCTCTACAGTCATTTGTCGTTATTCCTATTTTGGCGACAAACTTTGCCACTTTCCCACTAGTTAGTACAAAGCTTCCTACTGTAGCAGTATCAATGTCCGAAGAAATTAGGCTCCTTGATGAAAAGTCCACTGATAACAAACAGGAGGAACGTATCATTAAGGCCAAACAGATTGACAATTATTTTCTCGATAACGGCATGAAGCCACTAGTTGGCTATGGTATGAAGATGGTTCTTGCTGCTGAAGCAAACGACATTGATTCATATCTATTGCCTGCGATTGCAGTTCGTGAATCTACGGGCGGTATACATGCTTGTAAAAGCGTGCCGAACAATGCCTGGGGATGGCATTCCTGTAAGCGTGGTTTCAAATCTTATAATGAAGCAATCGATACGATTGCCAAGCATTTGGGTGGAAACATGACGACAACAGCAAAGTACTACGAAAATAAAACAACTATTCAAATTCTCGAAAGTTATAATCCTCGTTCAATCGTACCTCGGTACCCTGAACAAGTGATGAATATTATGAAGAATATTGAAACACATACAACTCAAGAAGCCTAATAAAAGGGAAAAGCGCAATCAGTGATTGCGCTTTTTTCTTTTGTTGCTATCGCCATTGGCCACTAGCATGACTCGGTGTGAAGAGTTCGCCTTGGTTGACTCGTTCAATACCTCCGGAAGTCTTGATGAGCTCTTTTTCATGGAGGCAGCCCCCAATAAATTTCTCAAGCATGTCCCTATTTTCTGTAGGATGGTCGTTTAAGAATTGCTCCTGCAAATGCTTGTATTCAGGGATCGCATTAAATACAACCTCTACTTCCTTTGCCCAGGATAGATGAATAATTGTATTAGTTTGCTTCTTCCTTCTGCTGATGAGGCTCATGAAGTCTCGAACCGTATAAGATGAGCGAGCTTCACTATTCCAGACCAAGAATGCTGCAAGGGGGTAAAAAATACGCATAGGATTTGTCAAATCTTTTATGTATCTTGCAAAATTCAATTGGAACTGTCCAATGCTTTCATTTGCAGAAGAAATCTGCAAATGGTTTCTGCTTTCGCTTTTGCATATTGCCGTTATTATCTTTTTTACGGCTTCATCAGGGGGAACCCCCTTAACTTTTTCAGCAAACTCGGACTTTAGTACAAAGTACAAGGTGCCGACAATGCTATGCCAAGAACTTAACGTTTGTTTCATAACAAAGTGCTTTAGTTTGTCTAATTATACAAAGTTTATACCCTTTGTCAAAAAAGCTTATACTGTAAGGTTATTTTCTATGCTTACTCTATTGACTTATTGATATGTATTTGGTATAATGATACCAAATATAAAACTCTTTTTAAATTCATAAAAACAAAAACATAACAGAATGAAAACAAGAATTCTCTTTATTTTTGCTATCGCTAGTATCCTTTTCAGTTCATGTGGGCTTTTCAAAAAAGCTGACAAAACTCCTGAAGAAAAAAAACAGGATACACTGACCGTTAAGATGGTCAGCAATGAACCAGGGGGGCTGAATTTAATCCCTCAAAGAATCAAAGATTCAACTCAGTTTTATTTAAGCTCTAGCATTGAATTATTTGCAGTTGACACCGGTTATGATGTAAAGGTTGAGGGAGTTATCAATGTCTATGCTCGTCCAGAAATGTATCGGAATTTTAAAGCCGGTAAACCAGGGCTGGCAAAAGACCTGAGTGGAACACAGCCTGATTATATTTTGGATGTTTTATTTGATACTCTAAAATCTGATCATGATAAGTTTTTAAACTTTGAAAGTGATGATAAGGGGTATCGATTTATTGATGACTATGGAGATGCTTCTGATAGTATTATCTATTATGATGGTCGTGAGTTTCGTTACAGATTCGATACACTACCATATTTGATAGTTAAGCCAAACTTTCATTCCGCACCGGTAGACAGAAAGGAAGCATCTGGTGTTTTGTTTGGACAATCTACAGAACCTTCAGCATCCGCACCGTTAGCATCTCCTAATACTACTGTGAAAAAAGATTCAGTTACAAAAACGAATCCAACAGTTTCTGGAAAAGGAGGATTGCCAAGTAGAAATGGAAGCGTTTCCACAGATACAGTCGCATTAAATATCACTTTCACCCCAGGTAAATTAAATGCTCAAGGAGGAAGGGAGGGGATTGTAAGCTGGGATAAAAAATTGATTGGTGCAACATATAAACTTATAGTTTATTATGAGCAAGAAAATTTGTCACAAGCTGATAATATTACCGGCTCCGCATCGCCAATTATATTAACTCCAGGGTTTACTTATACTCTGAAAGTTATAGGAAAAGATGCAACGGGCAAAATTATTGCACAAGGTAAAAAAATTATAACCTTGTGATTAATTGAAGTGTTCAAAACCGCGACATATGTTGCGGTTTTTTTTATTTTCTATACGAGAAAAAGTAGTATAAGAATACCTACAATAATTCGATAGATCCCGAAACCTATGAACGTGTGATTTTTGATGAAGTTCAAGAATACTTTGATGGCGATAAGTGCTGTGACAAATGACGTTATAAAGCCTACAGAGAGTAGTAGGTATTCATTGGTTGTAAAAGCAAACCCAGTCTTCATCAGGTCAAACCCTGTCGCTGCGGCCATAGTAGGTATGGCGAGTAGGAATGAAAATTCTACTATCGTTTCTCGTGGAATGCCGAGAATAAGTCCACCAATAATTGTTGCGCCTGACCGTGATACGCCAGGAATGACAGCGAGGGTTTGGAAAATTCCTACGAGTCCAGCGCGCTTATACGTAATAGCATTTTCGAGTCTCATGCTGTTTCGCCAATATAGCTCGAGAGCTATCATGATGATGCCGCCGACAAGGAGTGCAGTAGCGACAATCATGATGTTTCCAAGAAGAAAACTTTTGATAAAAGGGTAGAGGACAAAGCCGATGATTGCAGTAGGGATAAATGCAAATGCGACTTTTTTGAATGTTGGCACATTTGCCAATATTTTCTTGAGATAAAGTACAACAACAGCCAGAATTGCGCCGAGCTGAATAATAATATCGAAACTTTTGACGAACTCGGTTTCAGGAATGTTCAGAATATGATTGGCAATAATGAGATGACCAGTGGATGATATTGGGAGAAATTCTGTTATTCCTTCGATGATGCCTAGAATAAATGCTTGAAATACGTGCATGTGAGTTAATTCGCGAACATGCTATAGATAAATTTTACGACTGGATCAATATCAGGTCCGTAGACAATAGCGGCGCCTAATGAGCCAGTGATCGTGATAAGTGCAAGGCCTATAATAGCAAGTGGTACAAGAAAAAATCTTTTCCAGAAATAATTTTTGATTTTTAGCACTCTATTCCAAATAGAAATGAGTCGAGGAGATTTGTCACCTAGTGGTGCATATCGTTCTATGAGGGTTATGAGGTACAGGAGTGCGATGAAGCCGTAGATATAGGATGCAGCATTAGCAAAGGTCGAATGTGTCTCGACGAGATTGTGAATACTTGAACTATTGCCAAGTGCTTCTTCTGCCATTTCGCCGGTTTTAAGTGTCACCAGTGAGGAGAGGCTACCAATGATGATAAATGTTGCTTTAATCGCAAATGCAGGCCGTGACCGCTGAAATCGTCTCCATGGCAGAATTTCGAGTAGGGTAAAGATGGTAAATAAGGCTATAGGGAAGTGCACAAAAAGGGGGTGTATGTTTGACATAGGTCAATTATACCATGTAAAGTAAAGGTTTTTAAGTTATATATGGCACTCTAAACAGTTGACTTTTTCATATATATGTGATATGATACAAGTCTAAGTTCTTCTCACAAAAAAATAATCTACTATGAAAAAATACTTCAGTCAGTTTCTCACCTTATCTTTTTTCGGATTTTTACTGCTTACTACTGCATGTCACAAACCAGTGCCTTCGAGCATATCAAATCCACTTAATTGGCAATTTCGCATTTTTGATGCCAGGCCTGTACAATTTATTAACTCCACAGATCAGGGAGTAAATATGTACATGAGCTTTTTCCAAGCTCAGCCACCATTAAATATGAATTTTGAGTTCATTAATTCAGGCGGGGGGATTGCAGCAAATGAGCAACCTTATCTTGGAAATGAATTGATCCCAGGATCATATGGATATCACCGTAAAGTTACCACATTGCAATTTGCAAACAGTGATACACTTCGTATCACCGAGCAACGCAAGTTTGCTCTTGATGTGTACAATGGCGACTATGATCTTCTTGATGGAAGAACATATATGCCATCCTGGGAAAAAAGAGCTGCTTTTGTTTTACAGAGTGCATTTGATAATGGGATTTATTTTGTAATCGTCAAAGAAGAAAAAACGGCATTTTTCCGTACAACAAGCGGTGACTTAATTCATCCAGTTGTATATGATTTACAAAATCCTCCTGATATCGCTGTAGATTCAAATGGTAATGCAGAGGAGCTTGATTCACTTGGTAATCCAGTGATCCTTTATCATGAAAGAATTACTGTTGAAATGATTGATAGCATCGCTGCCATTCAGGAGAAGCAGCAAAATATTGTCTTAGACTAAGCCATAGTTAAAAGACAAATATCGCACCCAATTTATTAGGGTGCGATTTTTATTTTCTCCATTCTGTTATAGCACTTGCTTGTTGTTCAAATTGAGTTGCTTTTGCAAATTGTTGGATTTGGGAATTGGTAAAAAGTGTAGTGTGTGGTGATTCATCGAGTGCTGTACCGATATCCCACAGGTCTTCGTCGCTTGTGACCCACGATGGATCAAGTTTTGATACATCAAAAGGTTTCGAGTAACTCCGCAGTGTTTTACTACCTGTTGCGTCTGTGTACTCGTGAAAGTACGACATGACGAGTTCACGGATAGTTGTGTACACCGCTTCGCGAAATCTGAGTACAGGATAGTTGGTTTTACTAATTGCTCCCCAGCATGTCCCAGCTTTAAAGAGTGCAACAACATGATCTACATCTTTGCGGCTAGCTTTAAGATCAAGTATGAGTGGTTTATGTCCATGGTAAGCAAGTGCAAGTGCGGCAAATAGTGCACCTTCAATACAGTGGGCTTTTTTATTTTTCATTACTAAACGAGGGGAATATAGTGTCTCATCAAAATTTTGTGGAATAGTATTGAGCCAGTTTTGAATTTTCTTGGGTGTATTGAGCTCTTTAAGAAGGGCAAGCTCAGTCTTGGTGAGGTCTTTAAACATAGTGCCAGTATATGCTAGTATGGTTTTTTATGGAATATATAAAAACTAAGTATCCGAATGTTAAAGTAAAACGATCCGGTCACGGCGGGCTCGGGCTTTTTGCCGAGGAGTTGATTGAGAAAAATAGGGACATCATAGAATACGTAGGGGAGATTATTACCGCCAAAGAAGCTGATGAAAGTAAGGGTAAATACTTGTTTGAACTCAATAGTAAGTTTACACTCGATGGCAAATCACGCACTAATATTGCTCGCTACATTAATCATTCATGTCTGCCGAATGCCGAAGCTGATGTCATAAAGATGAAGATTATAATTTCAGCCAAGCGAACAATACTTTCTAGTGAAGAAATCACCTATGATTATGGCAAGGAATATTTTGATGAATTTATTAAGCCACATGGATGTAAGTGTGGTTTCTGCGATGGTCAGGGCAAGATACGTAGTAAAAAGTAGAAAGATATAGCAGGTGCTATATCTTTCTCTGGTTTTTTTCATGACCTCTGTATGACAGTTTTTACTTCGCGTCCCTGGTTGCTTCAGCAAGCTTTTTGGCCGCATTAGCTTCTTCTTGTTTTTGCTTGGCTAATAGCTCTTGAGCTTTAATTTCAGCCTGACGAGCGTCTTCTGTTTTTTCACGTGCTTGGTCAACGTCTTTTTGTGCTTGTGTTGTATCTGTCATAAATGTATATATTACGCTAATAAATCGCCCTGTGACATATACAATTGACGAATATTAGTCTCATTCGTGACACTAGCGAGTAGTCATGTATTTATCGAGTACATACGTACATGAAGCGCCAATGAAAAATATTTGAGCAGAATAAAATAACCAAAGGAGCAGTGCAATAAACGATCCAACGACGCCATACAGAGAAATATTGGCAAAGTGAGCAATAAAAAAACTAATCAATAATTCGCCAAAAATAAAAAGTATGGCTGTGACTACAGAGCCACGTAGTATGGCTCCCCATGAGAATTTTTCTTTTGGCACAATGCGATAAATAGCTGCAAAGAAACATGCTAATAATAATATTGATAGGATATAGCCAGCGACTTGGTAAGCGGTTAGTGAAATAGCCCCCACAACGACAATTTTACCAAGTATTGAAAAGAAAATGTTTGCTAGTATTGCTGCAGTAACAAATAAGCCAAGCAGTGGCAATAGTGCAAGTACGAGAAAATGATTTTTTAATTCTTTGAATATGTTTCTTTTGTTATGAGTTTTTGTAATGACGGTTTTGGTATCCCAAAGTATATCAAGCGACGTATAAAGCGAATTTAAAAGTGCTGTGACACCAAGGATGATAGATACAAAACTAATTGCTATACCAACAAATGTTGTATTTGAAGTTGCGGCTGTCATTACACTCGAAATGAATGTGGCTGTTTTTTCTCCAACTGCATGCGTGAGATAGCTAAGGAGACTGGCTTCAACGATGGCTTGGTTAAAAAAGAAGCTTGCAAATGAAAGTATGACGATAAAAAGCGGCACTATAGAAAATGCGGCATAGTAGGAAAGTGCTGCAGACATCCGTCCAGGTTTGTGGCTTGACCAGTGTACGAGAGTTTTTTTTACCAGTTGTTTGTAGTTAAACACTTTTTTATTTGGCGGAGTAATAGTGGTTATTGGTTCCATGTACCAAGGATACGCTATATTATCTTTGTAGACAATATGATTTCATGAGTGCTACACTAAACCCTATGGTTATATTTATTGGCTTTCTGGCATTTTTGGCGACATACCTTGGCGGGGTATTTGCACTAAAGTTCAAGGATAAATTACATCTTATTTTAGGATTTAGTGCTGGGGCAGTAATAGCGGTTGCTTTTTTTGATCTGATACCTGAGGCTGTAGAACTGGGGGAGGCATTCTATAGTATCCCAACAATGCTATCGATAACTGCGGTTGGATTTTTTGGGTTTATGATTCTTGACCGATTCGTTATATTTCACAGTCATGATGAACATGTACACGAACATGCTGGTTCAACAAAACGTGGACTCTTGGGCGCGGGTAGTCTTTCCATTCACAGTTTTCTTGATGGACTTCTTGTCGGTCTCGCTTTTCAAGTTTCAAGTGCGGTGGGGCTCGTTGTTACGAGTGCTGTCTTGGTGCATGATTTCTCAGATGGTATTAATACAGTTAATCTTATTTTAAAAAACAATGGCAATGTCCAAGAAGCAAAAAAATGGCTCATGATAGATGCACTCGCACCTATTGCTGGAGTTGTAGCGACACTTTTCTTTACACTTCCGCAAAATATTTTAGGGATTATCTTGGCAGTATTCTCGGGTTTCTTTCTCTATATCGGAGCAAGTGATTTATTGCCAGAAAGTCATCACAATCATCCAACAATCTGGACAACGATTGCAACACTTGTTGGTGCTGGGGTACTTTTCAGTGCAATACAAGTGGCAGGCATCTAAGTGTGAATTTAATAGCTAGAAAATCCTTAGGTAGCTATGCTATGCTCTTTGTATGCAGGAATCAATTATTACAATTAAAAACCTTACGAAATCATTCAAAGATGTCAATGTACTAACAGGAATTGATCTAGAAGTCGCTTCTGGAACGATGCTGGCCCTTCTTGGGCCTAACGGTGCTGGTAAAACAACCATAGTACGGATTTTAAGTACGCTTCTCACCCCAGATTCAGGACAAGTACGTATTGCAGGATTTGATGTAGTTGCCGAACCTGACCAGGTTCGCTCCTCAATTGGTCTTACGGGTCAGTATGCAGCTGTTGATGAATTTCTAAGTGGGGAAGAGAATTTGATTATGATGGGACGTCTCTACCATCTCTCAAAAGTAGATGCCAAGAAACGCGCAGCAGAGTTACTGGCTGAATTTGATCTCGTTGAGGCCAAAGATCGCAGTGCCAAGACATATTCAGGCGGCATGCGACGACGACTTGACCTCGCATTGTCACTCATCGCGACACCTCCTATCCTTTTTCTTGATGAACCAACGACTGGACTTGATCCACGTAGTCGAATTAAAATTTGGGAAATTATCAAAAAGCTTTTAGCACAGGGGACAACGATACTTTTGACGACGCAATACCTAGAGGAAGCAGACAAACTGGCGGACAAGATTGCTGTGCTTGATCATGGCAAAATCATAGCCTACGGCACAGCAGATGAACTCAAGCAGAAGGCTGGCAAAGAGAGACTAGAGATAGTTATAGAAAAAGAAAGTAATTTCAAAGAAGCACTACGGACAGTTGAAGGTAGTGGTAAGCAGACTAATGAAGATGAACGTCGCATTAGTATTGAAACTGACGGAACAGTTGCGAGTGTTAAAAAAGTACTCGACATACTCGAGCAATCACATATAGAAGTTGAAACACTGTCATTACACAAACCAACGCTTGATGATGTGTTTTTGAAATTAACTGGTCATGCTGCCGATGTACCTCAAGCAGAAAAATAATATGTCTACTACAATGATACAAACAAATAAAAAATCTGGTTCTAAGCTATATTTCGCTTTCTCTGATACGAGAGTTTTGGTTGGACGAAGTCTCAAACATATTTTCAAAAATCTTGATCAATTGCTCTCGATTATTATTTCGCCGATTATGTTCATGCTCTTGTTCCGGTATGTTTTCGGTGGAGCTATTGCCACAGGGGAGACTACGTACGTAAACTATTTAGTTGCGGGTATTTTAGTGCAGACTGCAGCATTCGGTGCGCTCACGACATCGCTCTCTGTCGCCAATGATTTAAAGCAAGGCATCATCGAGCGATTGAAAACATTACCGATCGTGAGCTCGGGTGTTCTGATGGGACACGTTATTGCTGACTTGGTGAGGAATATATTGTCATCGATCGTTATGATAGGGATTGCGCTTGTTGTTGGTTTTCGGCCAAATGCATCATTTGTTGAATGGCTACAGATTCTCGGTATTCTCCTACTCTTTACATTTGCCATCTCATGGCTCTCAGCTATCATGGGGCTTCTTGCAAAGACAGTTGAGGCAGTGCAATGGCTTGGCTTCGTAGCTATATTCCCGCTAACTTTTGCATCGAGCGCATTTGTACCGACGACTGGCATGCCCAAAGGGCTTAAATTCTTTGCTGAAAATCAACCAATCACCCATGTCATAGAAGCTATACGCTCACTCATGATCGGCACGCCGATAGGCAATCATGGCAAACTCGCAATTGCCTGGTGCGTTGGGTTTATCGTCATTGCAGTTCCACTCGCTTCATATCTCTTTAGAAAGCATAAAGGAAATAGATAGTTTTTTATATAGCTTCAAATGTATTGCAATCCGATAGACTGCCATTGGTAAAGCCTTTGGTAAACCAAGCAACACGATCGAGAGAAGATCCATGTGTCCACGTTTCTGGCCTCACTGCACCAGATTTGCTTTGGATGTTGTCATCTCCAACAGCTGCTGCTGCATCCAAAGCTTCTGTTATTTCTCCAGGTAAAAATACTCCAGCATCTTTGATTGAATATGCCCATAGGCCTGCAAAACAATCTGCCTGCAGTTCCAATTTAATTGATTGCATGTTAGCTTCGTCAGGGTTTATTTGCATTTCTTTGTCCATACTCTCTAGAATGCCTAATTCATTTTGGACGTGATGACCTACTTCATGTGCTATGACGTACGCTTGGGCTACATCACCCGTGTTAGCTCCATAACGCTTTTGGAGTTCATCAAAAAAAGTTTCATCGAGGTAGATAGTTTCATCGAGATTGCAGTAATGCGGTCCAATCGCAGTATCTGCACCGCCGCAATCTGAGGTGGTGTAATTTCGAAAGAGGACAAGACGTGGGGGAACGTAGGCTACGTTATTTTTAGCAAGTGTACTAGTCCACATATCATTAGTAGAACCGAGGACAGTTGAAGTAAAGATTTCATACGAATCCGCGCCTTCAAATTTTGAAGTATCAAGCGCACTCGGATTGACCTGGACGTTTTGCAATACTGACATGACATCAGATACGTTTATGTCACCACCGCTTAAAAGTTTTATAACAATTAGTGCTCCTATGCCGACAATACCGAGGCCACCTCCTCCAAATCGAAGCAGCGATCCACTGCCGCGGCGATCGTCTACGTTTCCTCGCGATAGAATTTTATTCCAGTTTGCCATAGATATTATTGATTAATAATAAGAGTTCGACGAATCTGATCAAATTCTTGGATTAGTGCATCTTTGTCAAATTCTGTGATCGTGCCTGGTTCATAATTTTCAAATGCACCGTAATGGATAAAGTATTTAACACCTATGCATGGATTTGTCCCTGGAAGAGCATAAACGGTTAGTTCGTAACGGTTGCCTGCAGCTGCGTCACTTATCGTACCAATAGAATATGTTATACCACTCTCTGTAGCTGTATATATAGTTGCGCCTTCGTACAGAAATAGTTTTGCAGTGCATTCGTTTGTTTGTGGAATTTGTTCAATGATAATGGATGAATCTTGACTTAGGTTCGTACCACTTACGATACTTGTTGGGATCTTGAATTCAGTGCCAAAAATTTTATCACCTGTATCGATCGAATCACTAGAGTACGAAGCATTAACAGTGTACCCCTCAGGATATCGAATTGAGAATCCTTGTTCGCTGTTCTTGTATATTTGCGAAAGATTGCTATCCGTGATTTCTGTTAATTCATTATTATTTGCATAAGGCTTAGTAGGGACTTGAGTGGCAATCAAGACTGCAACGATACCAAGGCTTATAAGAATACCCAAAAGCATAATATATTTTTTCATATACGTAGTATAAACAACTTCATCTATAAATAAAATCCCGCATCTAGTGCGGGATTTTATTATTTCTTCTTTCGTTTTGCTGCTTTCTTGGCGAGCATGACTTTCTTGACCGCCAATCGCTTCTTGGTCTTATGAGATCGTCGTGATTTTTTCTTTGGACTTAGTGTTGTTCCTCGTTTTGCCATATATGATGTTTATTTAATAAAAGTACCTACAGTATACTCTAAAACATACTAGGTATCAATTTATTTATTATCGAAAGCTTCTTGGAGTTTTGCTATGTCGATTTTCTTCATAGCAAGCATTGCCTGCATGGCCCTCCTATTAGCTTCACTGTCAGGACTCGTGAAAAATTGTTCCATTGAAGGGCAGACTTGCCAAGAGAACCCCCATTTGTCCTTGCACCAGCCACATTGACTCTCTTGTCCTTCTTTGGTAAACGCATTCCAATAGTGATCGATCTCTTCTTGAGTTTTACACTCAATCAAAAATGACATTGATTCATTGGGTTTGAAAAGTGATCCACCATCGAGACACATAAATGTCTGTCCCTCGAGCGTAAATACTCCGGTGAGGACTTTGCCATCCATGCCTGCCATCGGGCCTTCGGTAATGCCAGGAGGATAGTATTTAATCTTCACAACTTCGGACTCAGATTTTTTGCCAGGTGAAGTATTAAAGGTGGCAACGTAAAAGTCCATTGCTTCTTTTGCATCTTTGTCGAACCATAAAAACGGTGTGATTTTTTGCATATGCTCAGTATACCAAAAACTTGTACGACAATCGTAAAGTTGACTATAAAAAAATATAGTGTATAATTTTCTCAAATGTTTTTCATATGTACATAGAAATTTTTCCGACTAAAGACGCATGTCCAGCTGGATGTGTACGATGCCCTCTTTCTCGCCGAGTTGGCGCAGAACGGAGTGATCCAGTTGACTCCAATATCCTCACGTCATTTAAAGCCTTGGAAGAAATTCTTTTAAAAATCAATCATCCGTATGCGTTTATCTACGCAGGTCCAAGTGCGTCATTGAGTGAACACATCATTAGTCTGGTTCATGAACCACAATTGATAAAGACGCTACGCTATGCGTTTGATCCAAAAGATACAACCCCATTCGCGAAATTGCTGCAGGAAATAAAGAGTCAAGATACTCATATTCATGGCGCATTGCCTAACCTCGCACTTGAGGAACTCGCAGCGACGATTTATCCGAAAGATCCGTACAAGCTTTCTCTCCATGAAAGACGATTTACAACAAATCTATTTCAAATCATGAAAGAGTTTCACATCCTAGGGAAGAAACCGACCCTTAAAGTCGAGCTCCATGCCAATATGATTAAATTTCAAGAATTTGTAGATCGAATGCAATACTTTGAACGCAATGACTACAAAACATTTGATTCCATCGCTAATACTATAATTGAAAAACGAGGAAGTTTTCCTGATCTGATTCAAAAAAATTATTTAGTTACTTCCTGGCTTGGTCTTGCGTATGAAAGCTCGTTTGTTATAGCTTCCTTTATAAAAGATTACATGAAGTGGTATGTTGAAAATAGAATTATTGCACCGCAAACATATGGTGAAGAATGGACAAAGCTTATGATTGCAATTCATCAAGGTCAGCAGATCTTGATGGGGGATACTATCGTAAAGAAACCCGGCATCTCTTTTGCACCAGAAGGAGTAATGATTCAACATTCATCAATCTATGTCACTAATCCAGTCATCTGGATTTCGCATGAGGAATTTAGAGAACTCCTTTGTAAATATGGAACCAGTATTAAAGGAATCGGTGAAATGTCGAAGTTCATAATTGAAACTAATCTTGAATTTCTTAAAACCCAGCTCAGTTTGCCAGCATTCAAAACTTCAATACACATGTTCAGAGCTATGCGGCAAGAAAAGAAAGTCGAGTAAATGTAAAACCCTCCCCCAAAAAGAGGGTTTTTATTTTGTCGAGAAAAATAAATATAGTAGGTATTAATACCTACTTATTCACTTTAAACGACTTTCCACTTGCTTTTAGTGCTGTACGGAGTTTCGGAAGAGAACTTGGGCCCATACCATGCAATGTAAGTAATTTTTCTTCACTCCATTTTGCCAGTTCTGCAATGGTAGTAATGTGAGCATTTGCAAGTGCACGTTGGGCAGGTGCACTTAACATCTTAAAATCAGTTTTCTTTTTATCAAATAGATTAATTTTATAACATTTGCCTTTCTTGTCGTAGGTAATCCATTCTCCAACTTGTTTACCCATAACAAAATTTCCGGATCGCATTCTCGTACCATCCTTACGGAACCATTCCCAATACCCGTCGCTTATACCATCAACCATTTTTCCTTTGGCCCGGATACTGCCATCCCGGTGGTAAATCTTATTTTCTTTTAGATTTTTCTTTCTCCTCATTATATTTCATCCGCGCCTTAATTAATTTTTTAATAAGGGTGACGGGCAGTTTTTTATCTAATGGGAATTGAACAGTAGCTTTTGCTGTCTTGTAATCCTTCAATTCTTTTTTGTTCTCTGCAATGATTGGTGGGGGGATATACAACCCAATATGCTTTTTCGCGAATGCAAAATAGACTAACTGCTTTTTATAACTATAGTAGGGCATTCCATAGCTAAGACGTTCTTCAGCGGCGGGTGCTACTGTTGTAATGATTTTTCGCAGTTCTTTTAATTTTTCTCGCGTTTCTTTCGGGGCTAGCCTTACATAAGAATCAACATTTTTTGCTTGAATCATATCTTTTCGACATACGTTTTAAAATTCCCAAGTATTGCTTGCCAACCACTACGTTGCATGTCGAGTGGATTTTCATTTTCTGGATCAAATGTTTCAATAATTTTTACCCCGGCTGGAGTTTCAATAAATTCAATTTTCACATGTCGAGGTATTTCTTCATTTGGGGCTTTGTCCATATCGTACTCAATAAGTTCGTTAGGCACGACATTGGTGTAAGTGCCCATAAAGTCAAAACTAGCACTTCCGTCTTTGGCAGCCATTGTTGTTTTAAATGTGCCGCCAATGTGTAGATTATTTTCTGCGCTTGGTGCTTCCCAGTCCTCTGAAGCAAATGCCCACTTCGTGATGTGTTCTGGTACAGTCCAATACTCCCAAACTTTTTCTATAGATGCATTGATAGTTATTTCAACGGTAATTTTATCTGACATGTTAGTTATGAAATTTTAGGTAGATCACTTACAAATACTGGGTGAAGTTTGTGGTATGAGATGTACGAGAGTACAAGGACAACAAGTGCAATAACAGGTAAAGCAAGTGCGCTGGAAAAGCCGCCAACGATCCAAATGCTTATAAATGCACAGAGGAAGTCAATACCAAACCCAGCATATGCCCATTCTTTCACACGAGGAGGGACTTGAGGAATAATAAGGGCAAGTGAACCGAGGACTTTGAATACAACAATGACTGTCACGAAATATATCGGATAACCCAAACTAGCGATACCCGTGATAGACATTTCACTATGTCCGGTAAATGCTGACATGACACCTTCTAATAAAAAGATAAGCCCTGTGGTCACCCAAAAAATGATTTTATATTTTTTCATTTCTCTATAGTACCCCAGAATAATCTTTTGACAAACAAATATGAAGTAAGTGGACTCTCAACACTGCACAAGAAAGATTTAGGGAGTATACTTAGAATATATGAAATTACAAAAACCAGCATTTTTAATATTGCGATTGGGGATGGCTTTTATTTTTCTCTGGGCCTTTGCTGATAAATTATTTGGTCTTGGATTCGCCACGACCGCTGACCGGGCATGGCTTCATGGCGGTTCACCAACGACAGGATTTCTCATGAATGCCACCAAAGGTCCTTTTGCCGAGTTATTTCAATCCTTGGCAGGAGTTGGGATTGTCGACTGGCTGTTCATGCTTGGACTCCTGTTTGTCGGACTGACACTTGCATTAAACAAATTTGTGAAGTGGGGAAGTGTTGTCGGTTCAGTAATGCTCATTTTGATGTACCTTTCAGTATTGCCTCCAGAGAACAATCCGCTCATTGACGATCATATTATCTATATTATTATCCTATATCTTCTTGCTACACGAGCGTCTTTAGAACAAAATGAAAAAAGCTTATCTTGAAATACTCAGTGCTACTCTTTTTGTCACTGGGACTACTTTCTTTCTCTATACTTAACTTGCAGATGTCACATTATTTTGGGACAGGCAATTTGTCTTGAGTATTGCACTCGTCATTTGTTTGATAGTCGTCTCTGCAGGATATTTTCACCAAGGTTTGATTGTCCGAGCAAATCATAGTGCAGTCAATGTCTCACTTGTGCCTCAGTGTACCGTCTTTGCGGTGCGGTGTATCTTGTTTGTGAAGGGGATATACTACAAAGGTTTCTCACTTATCTTCGGGGCAGTCATGGTAAATTGTGGTGTGATTTTTAGTTTGTATCAGATCATTACCACGCGAATGAAAAATAAAGCTTAATTGTCTATTTTTTTTGGTGGCGATTTAAAAAATCTTCAATCATGGTTTCTTGTTCTTTTTGAAATTCTGGGCCACTGTGAGCCTCAAGATATCTACGCAAGAAACCAACTTCTGCTCGGAGAGCCATGATGATGCCTGTTTCTTCTCCAAATCGCTCACTTAATTCTTTTATAAATTCTGGGTAGGTCATATTGATATAGTAACAAAAATGTATTTGAACACACTTTTACAGCCTGGACAGAAGCACGGAAGGAAAGGAGAAGTATTAGATTTAGAATTTACTGTTGAGGTATTTACTCGCGACACTTAAGGCAAATGAAGGCAATATAATAAAGACGGTTGCAAAGAGAAGTCTAATCAACATCTCACTAGTAGGAGTATCTGGTGTATCGGGTCCGCCAGATGTCAACACAATTAAGATACCAATGATCCCAAACATAATAGATGAATAAATAAAGATTTTTGTAGCTATTTTTTGCATAATTTTAGTATACCAATTAAAACAGTATAAATCATTCTGAGGATTTGATAAGATAAGTGTATGACCAATATGCCACACATACTACCAGTGGATTTGAGAAAAGCACTTGCTTCCGTTCCGAAAGCTCTCGCTGTATGGAAAAATATTACACCACTCGCACGCAATGAGTGGATCTGCTGGGTTACGTCAGGTAAAAAAGCTGAGACGAGGAGTATTCGCATCGAGAAAGCACTCTCAAAGCTTGGGGGTGGTATGCGCCGACCGTGCTGTTGGGCTGGGTGTATGCATCGCTCTAAATAATTTAATACAGGAGACTGACTACTCCGCCTAGTTTTAGTGATTGTGTCACCACTTATTTCTTCTTAAATGAGAAAACTTCAATATTTTTGAGAAACCGTGTAGACTTTTTTATTACGCTTCTTCTGTTGTCTTTCCATCAAATTCATCTGTCGTATCTGCCTCACCATCGGCTTTTGTGGCGTGGACGACAGCATCTCTGTGATGTGGTGGCATGTAGAGGGTATAGAGTTTCATTGGTTCATCTCCAGTATTGATGAGATTATGTTTTGTTCCAGCTGGCACAATAATCCCACTGCCGTCAGTGATGTCCTCTGAAATGTCATTCAAAATGGCTTTACCATTTCCTTTTTCTACTCGTAGAAATTGATCTACATCGTGTATTTCTTCCCCGATAGCTTCATGTGGGAGAAGCGACATCAGCACAAGCTGGCAGTTTGTGCTCGTGTATAACACTTTGCGAAAAGTATCGTTTTCGAGTGACTGCTTCTCAATGTTTGTGACGTAGCCTTTCATATACCTATTGTAGCACAACATAGAGCTCTATAAGTCCAGTGTAGGGAGGAGAATTTTTCCAACCCTACTGGTAGTGAGATAAAAAATGCTAAAATGACTATATGAAGTCAATCCTCGCTATATGTATTCTTATCGCGTTTGCTACATTTGGTGGATTTGGCATGCTGGCTATAGCGGGAATGGACGGACACCACCATGAGCCAGGCTGTCCTTTTATGCCTGGTGAGCAGGCTATCTGCGACATGAATGCCTCGGACCATGTTACCGCATGGAAAAATGCGTTTACCGTTCCACTTCCGATGCTCTTCACATACTTCTTACTCGCAGTAGCAGTTTTATTTGTTTGGAAATATTACAGTCCTTCAGACCTCTTTGTTCGGCGACTTCTACCAAGTCGTAGAGATCTTGCATCAATCTCGCTCTACCAAGAATTGTTCTCAGGCGGTATTTTGAACCCTAAAGCCCCTTAATATTTTTAAGGATTTTATTAATATTTAATCTTTAAAACATTATGCAAAAAAATACAGCAATTATTATCGCAATCGTTACGCTTGTCGCAGGTCTTGGTATCGGATATCAATTAGGCGGAAGTAGGGGGTCGTTCGAAACAGCCAATCAAAACACTCCAGGTACTCACATGATGCCAAATGGCCAAATGATGGGTAATGGGGCAAGTATGAGTATGGCAGACATGATGACCAGTATGAATGCAGAGCTAGAAGGGAAGACAGGAGATCTATTCGACCAAGCATTTCTTGCTGAAATGATCGTCCATCACCAAGGTGCGGTAGAGATGGCGGAGCTTGCTCTTACCAATGCCAAGCATCAAGAGCTCAAGGATTTGGCAACCGGAATCATTTCTGCGCAGAATAAAGAAATTGCAGAAATGAAGTTGTGGCAAACTGATTGGTATAACCAGTAGAAGTGTAATGGGGTCTAAGCTATATCTGAACAAAGCACCACAATATATGGTGCTTTGTTTGATGCTCCCTCTGGTGGACAAGTTCAGAACCCTCAATTGGATTCAAATTAAAAGAGATTTAGAGTTTTCTAAAATTTTTGAGGTATTCCCAATGGTAGCACTTCAGAAATCATAATAAAAAAAAAGACCCGCCCAAGAGCAGGTCTTTTTAAAAGTCGATTTATAATTTTTCGGCAACAACCTTACCTTTCTCGGTCAGATAATAGTACCCTTTGTTGTCTAATTCTCCGAATGAGAAACCAATGAGTTTCATATCCCAGAGGTTGCCACATGGTGTTCCTGTAAATATTTTTTCTCGTTCATCGAGAGTAATATCTACATCGCCTTTCTTTTTAGTTTCTTTAATAATTTTTTCTTCAGCACTTGAGATTTGAATTGATAGTGTACTTTTTATTTGTTTGTGGAGGTTTTTTTCAATTATGATTGTTTTCATTTTTTACTTGATTGGTTTCCATAAACCCCAATAAAGGATCTCTGAAAACCAATCAAATACATGTGAAAGGGCAGTGCTGTTCATATAATACTTATAATATATGTATTTGTCAAACCTTGCTCCGAACATGGGTTGACTAAGGAAACCGAATTAATACACAGTCGGAAACTCAGCAACTGATTCATATTGATACGATGGCGAGGTGTAGTCGGGGAGTGCCTCCTCAAAAGTTTTACGCAGTACTAGGTAGGAGTTTTCACCTTTAGTTATCTTAAACCATTGTCCCAACCCAGCTGCATAGCACTGAATCTTGCTGGAACCCGCTACGATATCCGTATCTTCCTCTGAAGGAAGGATATCATTACAAGAACCATCGACCTCGTCAATTTCTTTTGAAAGCACCTTTCCATTGGCATTCATTGCATCCAAGAAAATTTTAGTACCTGGTATACCATCAAGATTTAAAGCGCCTTCTTGATATCGCCATGTAAAAGATACAAGTGGAGCTTGTTTTATAGTAGTAGATTTATATCCCCCTATGCCTACATAGGTAGCTATAGCTAATATCACAATCACGAGAACTATTGCAATTCTTTTCATAAAAAAAGTATAGCACAGGTTCAAATTCTTAGTTTTGGCAACAAAAAAACTTACAGACTAAGAGTACTTAATTGTCCGAACCTACTTGTTTATCCTTCAACAGGGGAGGATACTCGGAAAGTTTCCAAAACAAATTTAAAATAAAAGTCATTGACTTTATAAAATACTTTGCTATAATAATTTCAAACAAAAACTAAGCGTTATGGCAGAAAAAAACGGTTTGACCAATGTAAAATTGGTCGCATCTATTTTACGTGCTCTCAATCATAAGTTGAGACAGAGCATGATGGAATTAATGGAGAATAAGCCGGGAATCACCGTCACAGAAATATACGCCAAGTTGCACTTGGAACAGTCTGTGGCATCACAACATCTTGCTATCCTGCGACAGGCGGGAATTGTAAAGATCGAACGAGACAAGAAAATGATTCGCTATTCTTTAAACAAGGAGCGAATCAAAGAAATCGATTTGCTGCTTCAAAAAATTGTTGCAGGGCATAAGTCGATAACCAAAGCCTGAGTCAAAAAAGCATCCCAAAATACCGGGGTGCTTCTTCTTTTGTCAGACCTTCACCACATTCACAATGTTCACGTGCTCCGAATGTGAATGTTCGGAGAGTAATAATTGAAACTACTAGTTAAACAATAACAGTAAATTACCTTTATTTCTCAGCTAACTGCTTTAATGTTTCTAGGGCTTTTGGCCACATACCGTTAAACATATCCTTGTACTCATCTTTCACGTTAATGTCTATAATCAATTCAGTTCCACCATCTTTTTCCTTGAACGTGTAGTTTTCAAAATACAACTCATCAGGTCCATAGCTATTTTCCTTGCCCTGCATGATTTCACCCGAGTATTTGATAGAAATAAATTCACCTGGTCTGGATTCTTGTATTTTTCCGATCATCCCTGAAATAGTGCCATTTTTTTCCTTGCCTAAAAACTTAATATCACTTCCTTCATCCCAACCACCTTCAACATATGATTGTGCTGTGGGGTCAGGATTAAAAACTGATGTCCATTGCTTGTATGTTTCTTCGCCTAGCATTGTGTCCCAAACTTTTTGCTGAGGAGCATTGATATCAATTGTATAGTGTAAATGTTCCATATGTGTATTATTGATTATTCTAATAAAGTTATTATAACAAAACACCTGCTTTTAACAGATGTGTCTTGTTGGCTCCGAACCTGCTCGCCCGACCTCTGGTGGGGAGGATAATCAGAAGAGTTTGGCAAGGAAGTAAAAAAACCTGCTGGTGCAGGTTTTAAGCTAATCTTTAGCTAATGGTTAGTGATAGAGTACTACTTGTGGATCTGCTTTCTCAATTGCGCTGAAGATTATTGGAAGATGAGCTTTGTTCCAAAGTTTCTCTTCCAAAGAGAGTGCAATAGGGCCACTGTTCTGTATTTTGTTTAAGCAGCTCTGAAGTGTACTGATATCTTCTATTTCATTCTCTGCATGCAATTTGTAACAGACAATGCCATGGTAAGTATGGTCACTCTTCTTTATTTCAATGATCTCACCAAGTTTTCTCTGTCTAAAATAATTAAACTCTGGAACTATTTTAGTTTTAACAAGTAATCCTGCAAAACTACTCACTCCTTTTTTTGCGTAAAATTGGCTGCTTAAATCGTTGTATCCTGAGGGTGGGTACATATAGATACCATCTGTATTCAGGAGCACTGCAATGTCATGGCACCTAGTTGTGAGAATTGATTCGAGGGATACGTGTTTGAGTAGCATAGCTTTATTTATTGATTAGGAATGTGAAAAAACTATCTGGATATATACTACAATATCATTTTATTTAGTCAACTCATGCTCCAAGCTTGGGAGGATATTCGGAAGGGGATGGTAAAAATAAAAAGCCAACTAAATGAGTTGGCTTCTCTAATCATTTCCTTCTCAACAAAAAAGAAATTCCTTACACTTGTCTCTAACGGCTCTACAATGACTCATTTGTTTTAAGGTAGTGATAATTTCTAAATTTGGCTTATCTTTTTTGAGCAAAATGTTGACTGCGAAAAGAGCTTCTTCATCTGAATATTCATTATTTTTAGCCTTAGCTATCTTATATAGTTCATCATCGGACATTTTTTTGATTTGCCTTTTCTTCTGTTCATTTTGTACTTCAGTGGCAAGATTTTTTAGCTCTTCATCAGTCATGGTTTTTGTTTCTTTCATTTTATTACGTATTGAATTGGTTCCCACAAAAGCCAGAAGCTTCTCTGGAAACCAATCAAATACCATGTGAAAGGGCAGTGCTGTTCTCTACATTACTACGATATTGTTTTTTGTCAAACCTTCCTTCGGACATGTCTCTTCCTGCCAGGTTCACAACATACACAACGTTCACTTGACTCCGAACTTGGGACGATGCTCCCGATTTATTAAATTGTACTCAATTTGTTTAAATCGCAGTCCTGTTAAGGGTTCGGAAAGAGTTTGATAGAAAATTAAAAAGACCAACACTCGGTTGGTCTTAAATCAGACTCGGATCATTCTTGAACAAAAAAGGTTTTCTCTTTTCAATAAATTGGATAATCAGTAAGCATAAGACTCCCATAAGTGCGTTATACCAAATACAATCTACTGAATAAGCGTTGCTTTTTATTTTGAAAAGCCAAACAAAAATTGCTGAAATAGAGGTGCCAAAGAAAAACTGACTAAGGAGCTCTAATCCCTTAACACGCTTTACTAATAGAGAGACAAGTATTGTTATGACAAATAACAATACTGTGAAATAAAACCAATGTTCATGACTGTCGTTGCGAAAATGGAAAAGTTCACAGAAGAAATTTTGCACAGCTATTAAGTTTTATAGTGTTAAAGAACTGATATTATAATAGCATAAAATATTACAATAGTCAACTATGTTCCGAACGTGGATGTTCGGAAGGGTCTATCAAGAAAAGTTAATCACTCTATAAAAAGTATTTATAGGTAAGGAGGATGATTCCGATAAGAGAAAGAGATACAGAAAGGACTTTTGCACTTTTATCTGGTAGCTTATTAAGTATTTTTTTTCCATAGTGTTGAGCTAATAGTAGGAAGGGGATAACGGTAACTACAAGGATAAGGTCTCTTGCATTAAGATGGTTATGAAATAGAATAATAATTCCAGTTACAAAAAACACTGAAAGTCCAAGAGTTGAGCCAATTGCTCGCACAGAGACTTCAGAAACTACTGTTCGCAAGTAATTGTTTCTAATATCTGCCCCAGGTAAACCTCCCCCTTGTAGAAAACCAGAAAATAGTGCAACCATACTAAGCTTTGCTCTGTGCACAGACTCAATTGGTGTTTGGTCTGTTGAAACGTGTCGAAGTGTCTTGTAGATAAAATATATTGATGCAATTACAACGACTGCAGCTAAAAGTTTTGCACTCATATATGAAATAAGGGTACCACCTAAGATTGCTCCAATGATTGAGAAGGGCATAAGAGCTTTTACAATATCCAGATTCCTCTTTTCAGTAAATGCTTCTTTTCTAAATAAATAGACTCGATGTATACCACTAAAGAAAAAAATAAATGCACCAATCCCTATTGCTCTTTGGGGGTCTGTAAAGAACGCAGTTACAGGATTGATAATCATTGATCCAGAAGTTTGAACAACGATGTTTATAAATGTTGTAGCAATAAGCCAAATATATACAAAAAGATACTCAGAAAGAAAATCTGTTAGTATAGTCATCGGATCACTGTAACATAGTTTTCTGAGAGTGACCATGCAGCTCTAAAACCTTCACAACATACACAACGTTCACTTGCTCCGAACGTGGATGCTCGGAAGAGTATTAGTCAAATAAAATAATAGATTTCGTATGATTATTAAATGATTCAAAAACAAAAAAGATACCTGCTCCTACAGATATCTTTTACATACAAAGTCAGAAGATTTTAAACTCCAAGTAATTTTTTAGACTTCAAAATTCCTTCAGGGTCAAAGGGGGTGTTTAGTTGTCGAACAATCCTTGCTCTTGAAACTTCAAGCTCCACTTCCTTCTCAACTGAATGATTAAGGATTTCACTTTTTAAATCTGGCACATCGTTCTGCATTTCTATTACTGAAGTAAGTAATTCAAGAAATGTATCCTTGTCGATTGAATGATTTCCAAACTTCCCACAAATAAACCTAATCGCCCCTAATCGACTTTCGTAAAAATTAGATTGAATATTGTTGATAATTATAGCAACCAACAAGCCATTTTCCGAAATTAAAACGTTTTTCATATATATGGGTTTATGTGAAAGTTTGACTTAACAATTTAAACCAATACTACGATATTATTCTATTTAGTCAATGGTGCTCCGAACTTGCCTGCCCGACCTCTGGCGGGGGATGATGCTCCCGATTTATTAGATTGTACTCAATTTGTTTAAATCGCAGTTGATTCAACAGGATCATACTAGGTACACGGAAGGGTTCGGAAAATTTTAAATTAACTATTCGCTAGAAACCAAGTTATCTCTTCACTGACACTGGCAAACAAATCATCAAGTTCTTTACTTACACCTCTACACGCATTCGCAACTTTTTTTACACCTTCAAATCTTTCCAGCCTTTCCTCCTTACTCATTAGTGTATTCTTGGCATCTAATTCACCTCCAGAAATTTGATCCGCAATCTTTATCCGTCGTACCGACTCACTTTCTTTAGAAATTTTTTCTGCCTGTATTGCTTTTCTTTCACCCACAGGAAGATTTTTCCATTCAGGAGAATCAGTTAAACCATTCACCATGGTTGCAATATGTTTACCAAATTCTCTCTCGATATCTTCTATCGTTACACCAGTATCTTCCACAGTGTCATGCAGCCAGGCTGCAGCAATCTCTTCTTCACTGCCTCCTGATAACTGTACTAGACTAGCAACTCTTTGAAGATGAAAATAATATGGTGTTTTGAATGCATCACTTTCGGTGTGATTTTTGTGAGCTTCTTTGGCAAACTGCTTTGCTTTTTCGATAAGTGTAGTCATTAGTAGATTATAGAAAGTTAATTTCGATAGATCTCAATTCGTATTCCATCTGGGTCATCAAGCCAGATGTATTCATTACCAAATTTGCCTAGTTTTATTTCACTGTGTTCTATATCAACTTCAGAAAGAAGTTTTTGAAATTGTTTTAGTTCATCTATTGTTTTTACACCAAAGCCAATATGGTTCATGCCAATACTATCCTTATCGTACTCTCTATCCGAAACATCTTTTGGACTTAGCTTGAAAAACAATCTGGTCTCTCCAACCTTATACACGACCATGTGTTCATCATGAATAATCGGTTTAGGCAGGAATTTTGAGTAAAACTCTGCAGTCCTACTTATATCTCTAACTATTAAAGACATGTGATCAATAAATGCTGGTTGCATGGTTGGATTATAGCAGATTGAGAAAGCTTATCTCCTGCAAACCTTCACAACATACACAACGTTCACAGGCTGCGAACTTGCCTGCCCGTCCTCTGGCGGGGGATGATGTTCGGAAGAATTTATTGATATAGTTATATTGACAATTTAATTTAAAAATGTTACTATTTCACTAGTAAATAAGTTCATTAAATCACATAAACTAATAACATAATGAAAAAAGCTATTCAACCTCAAGGGTTTGGTGAAGGACTAACTGTCCCGATGCCTAAAATCTGGGTATCAGATGATGACATGATTGACCAAAAGGTTGGAATTCACATGTGTGAATTCCATGAAGATTGTGATCCTGCTCCAGGATGGAAGAGAAAAGATGTAAGTATGACTGGGAATTGTAACTGTCACCTTAAAGGAACAACAGTGACAATAACTGGTCTGAAAGCAACCAGTCGTGCCACCTTTTATCGTTCCACCTGTTACACGATTGCTGAAGATAAAAACCTTATTCATGAATCTGAATTTTCATCTGAAAAAGAAGACTCAGCAGGGGTTTCGGGCTATGTACTGGAAAATGAAAAGGGTCAGTTACTTACTGCTGCGTATACATATACCTCAGCTATTAAACAGCCTCTGTTTGGATATGTATTCAATACTGGTCTTCTTAAGATCATGTTAAAAAACGGACTTGCAGTAGGTAATCCTATTAAGGCCTGGCCTGTAAAATGTAAAAACAATGAGGGTAGCAAAAGATCCTTAAATGGATCATCCCTCACATGGCAGGAATTAGCAAATGTTATTTTAGTGAAAAAGAAATAATAAAGAAAAGATTGTTTAAGCCAAACCGAAAGGGGAGGCTTTTTCTTTTCCCCCACACCTTCACAACATACACAACGTTCACTTGACTCCGAACTTGGGACGATGCTCCCGATTTATTAAATTGTACTCAATTTGTTTAAATCGCAGTCCTGTTAAGGGTTCGGAAATCCTTGTTTGACACGGTATTGAGTGTATAGTAGGTTTAGTAAAATTATACTGACATGAAATACATCGATTTAACTCATACACTTTCATCACCTATCCCAAGCTGGGATGGAGATTGTTGCTTTACTGCTCCTATTGTTTACGATTATAAGGATTCAAAAGAACCCAATCTATTCCGTATCCATAGAATCGAGGCAAAAGCTGGTTGTGGTACGCATATGGACGCTCCTGCACACTGTATTCCTGGTGGGAAGACTATCGATACCCTCGATCTTGATACTCTCTTAGTTGATTGTATTGTTATCGACATCTCTGAATCTGCACATGAAAAGTATGTTGCTGGTTTAGATTGTATTGAAACTTTTGAGAGGGAACACGGCAAAGTGCCAGTAGGAAGCTTCGTGATTTTCTATACTGGTTGGGACAAGTATTGGGATGATAAAGAAAAATATCGCAACAATCTAAACTTCCCAAGTATTAGTGAAGATGTTGCCAAGTTTCTTATTGAGAGAAATGTTTCTGGTGTTGGTATTGATACCTTGTCACCAGATGCAGTCGGTAATGATTTTCCAGTACACCGCGTAATGCTTGGGGCAGGAAAGTACATTGTTGAAAATGTTGCAAATGCAGGGATGTTGCCTGCAACTGGTGCAAAAATTTCTGTCATGCCAATAAAGATAAAAGATGGCACAGAAGCACCAATACGACTTGTCGCTCAGATTCAGTAAGGCTTCTTTTAAAAGATCTCTCAAATGGGATCTTTTTCTTTTCCCCAGACCTTCACCACATGCACAACATTCACTAGCTCCGAACTTGGGATGTTTGGAGGGTGGAGCATAATATTGACAATAGTGCATATATAGTATATAATATATAAAAATTTAAGAGTATGAAAAAGCACTATTTCTTTGTCACAGCTGATTTCAAATTTAGGAAAAAATATGTTAACACACAATATGATTCCCATCCAACTGATGTGTGGAGGTTTGATCAGAAAGAGACCTACATGATTGAGCAAAAAAAAGATGAAACGGATGAAATTTTCTTCCCAGCTCTAAAAAAGTATATTACCGATGCTTTGGATGCATATGCGGATTCGTGGCTTGCTCAAAGTAATTCAAAAGTACCGCAAGATAGTGGGTGGCAATGGGCAAAAGACAGTGTTAGCTTGATAACCTTTTCAAAGTTAAACTAACATCTGAGTGTTGTGAGAAGTCTTGCATTATAGGCAAGGCTTTTTCTTTTCCCCAGACCTTCACAACGTTCACTTGGCTCGGGAGGTAGGGTGATCTTTCGTTACACGAACAGTAGACCTTTTTGAAATGTTCAGAATATATTCTTCACATTTAGCAAAAAGCTTTTCGATCCCTACACGAAAGCCAAGCAGTTGGCTTTCTCTCCCTCGCCACAAAAACTAAAAACCCCCGAAGGGGTCTAAAGTTTTTGGGCTCCGAACTTGGGATGATGTTCGAATGAATATAATGAGGAAATAAAAAAGCCCTTTATATCACTAAATGAGAAAGGGCTTTAATAAGTGAAAATCAAAGTTTATTTATTTCGTTTGCAATCTCTAAAAGTTTAGGATCGTTAGTTTTACAAAGAAAAAATAATTGCTCATAATTTTCTGGTGTAGTAGGATTCTGAGCTTTTAATTTTTCAAGGATTTTAGTTGTTAAATTAAACCACTCGGCCTCAAGTCTTTTTTCAAGAAGAGAGGCTTTTGCACCCCATCCCATTTTTGAAGAGTCTTCATAGACGTTTTTTATCAGTCTAACTTGATCTAGATCATCTTCTTTTTTGATATTTGCAAGAAGTTTATTAAACGCAATATACATTTGAAGACAGATGAGATCTTTTATTTCCTGAGAAGCTACACTAACCTTTTCGCCACTATAACCAAATGCATTTACACCATAATAAAGACTTATGTAATGTTTTAGTTCTCTGCATTTTGCTAGCACAGCTTTAGTTTCTTCAAGATCCCATTCCCAAATGTGGATACTATTAGCTTTGCTAACTAGATTTTCAATTGGAGAATCAAGAATGATTTCCATCTTTGTTGCACCTTGTCCCTGTGCTTTTTTAAAGAGTTGCATAATTTTGTGTTTATTTGATTGGTTTCCACAAAAGCCATTTATGCTCCTCTGAAAACCAATCAAATACTATGTGAAAGGGCCGTACTGCTTATACAATACTGTAATATCTTAATTTGTCAAATTTTGCTCCGAACTTGCTTGCCCGACCTCTGGCGGGGGATGATGTTCGGAAGAGTTTAAAAAAATGTTAATGTATACTCATGAACTCTAACCTCGCCCCAGAAATATTTCGCAAACGCCTTATTATTGAAGGGAAATACACGGTTGAAATAAAAGAGGAGCAATTTGTCACTGATTTCCTCTCTGATCTCTCTAGAGAGCTTGGAATGACAATTATTGCTGGCCCATTTATTTCGAGTGCCACAGGTAAGTCGGTACCCCTTCATGATGGTTATGAAGGTTCACTTGTGTGGGCAGAATCAGGAGCAAACACATATATTTGGACACGTTCGAAATTCTGCACCGTTGATATTTATTCATGCAAGGAATTTGATTCAGAAAAAGCAATCAGTTTTATAAAAGAACGATTTGGCATTATAGAATTTTCATATTTTGAATTACCAGACCCTATGGCTTCAAAGCAAGATTCTCGAATCGTATTACGACAAAGTGAAAATAAGGGGAACGGTGTTTTTGCCAATAAGGCAATACCTCAAGGAACAGTCGTTTCTTATGTGGATGGACAGATTCACTACGCTCAAAAAGAATCTGAAGTATATGTGCATGCTTCAAATCACGCAGTTCCTTTTCATAAATATTTTTATAGAAATGGCTTCAACACAGACGCAGTCAAATTAAATCACTCGTGTGAACCAAATTGCTATGTAAAAGATTTATTTTTCGTGACAACCATGCGAGATATACAAGCTGGGGAAGAACTTACATACTGTTATGGGCTTTTCTGTAACTCTGATTGGGAAAATCCCGAAGGTGTGTGTCATTGTGGTTCTAAAGAATGTCTTGGAAAAATTCTGCCATGGAGAGAGCTCCCTCAAGACTTTAAGATTAAATACTTTGACTACACCGCTGATTGGATTTTGTTTGATGAAATAAAGAATAAAGGACTTCTTGAAGAACTAAAGAAAAGCATTTAGGTTAGAATTTCTAAAAAGGTAACAAAAAATCACCTTGTTTTGAAAGGTGATTTTTCTGGCTCGGGAGGTAGGGTGATCTTTCGTTACACGAACAGTAGACCTTTTTGAAATGTTCAGAATATATTCTTCACATTTAGCAAAAAGCTTTTCGATCCCTACACGAAAGCCAAGCAGTTGGCTTTCTCTCCCTCGCCACAAAAACTAAAAACCCCCGAAGGGGTCTAAAGTTTTTGGGCTCGGGAGGTAGGGATCGAACCTACGACCAACCGCTTAACAGGCGGTCGCTCTACCGCTGAGCTACTCCCGAATCTATTTAAAGAAGGCTGTTTCGGCATCCTCTGCCTTCTCTACTCTTTAACCACTGAATAATTTTCTAACATTCTCATATAAGAATGTGCAATTATCCTAGCAAAATTAGGCATAAAAAGCAAAAACAGGCATATATGCCTGTTTACTGTTAATTTCCTCATTGATAGTAGTCCTGCCCATTTATCCTGTAGCCATATTGTGTTACAACCTGACCAGTACTTAAAGTCACCGATCTTGAAATTGGTACTGCTTCTACGGCGTTCTCAGTCTTCTTAGTTTGTTGAGAAATATCTGATATGACTAGGTAGACTATTCCCACCGTCTGTAGTACATCATTTACAGTTCTCATTATTCGAATACCTTGCCCTCTGTCTGAATAGAAATAGCCAGTAGGGGTCATGTACCTCCTGTCGTTTCCATAGATCGATTGATTAGGAGTCCAATTCGGGTACTGATTTCTGTGTACTGTTTGTCCACTATTGGTATTCCAACAGTTTCCATACATTTGTGAATTGGCAGGGTAATTCAATGGAGTATAGTTTGGAGGCGTCATGTTGTACTGTGCATTGACAGCATGTGCCATAAAGCTCAGTAAGGCTGTAATTACAATGAACGTTTTCATAGTAGATGATTTTCTTCATTGAACCACTTTTGTGCATATACTGCAATGGGTGGAGGTTAATAATCCAATTCCTCAACATTCGTATATTTGCTATACTTATAGTAAGCATTATCACTAACTATTTACGCTTATGCTTACAGTCAATATAAAAGCAACGAATATCGAACTAACAGATGCCATCAAAGACTACGCTGAAAGAAAATTAAATAGTCTCGATAAATTCATGCATTCAGAGGCTGAAAATATGCATGTAGAAATCGGTAAAATTAGCAATCATCATAAACAAGGGGAAGTATACAAAGCAGAAGTGAACTTAAGTATTGGCGGCAAGAAATTTTATGCTATAGCTGAGAAAGAGGATCTCTATGCAGCGATCGATGAAGTGAGAGAAGACATTGTTCGACAGCTGACTGAGAACAAAGAGCGAAGTGTGACGTTGTTCCGCCGAGGAGCAAGAAGTGTCAAGAAAATGATGAAGGGCATTTCAAAGAGAAATCCATTTACGTCGAAGTATTAACTAGTAAATAGAAAATAGTTAATAGAAAGCATGGAGACTCAAATTGAATTTAGAAAGGCAACGATTGCTGATGTGGAACGCTATATAGAGATAGAAAAAACAGCAATTGGTAAGAAAATATATTTAATCACCACTGATCCCGAGGAAGTGCGAGATGTAATAGAAACAAATGAAATTTTCTTTATATATGTAGATAATCTACTTGCTGGACGTGTTGCATACGAAATAAAAAATAAAAATGAAGTGTATCTGAGTGATTTAATTATACTACCTGAATTTCAAGGCCTGGGCATTGCTCGGAAAGCAGCTCTATTTCAATTGGATCAAACAAAAGAATATAACTACGTTTGGTTTGTGACACATCCGCATAATAATAAAATTCTCACTCTCTATTTATCTCTTGGATTCACTATCGAGTCTTGGAAAGATAATTATTTTGGTGACGGGGAACCAAGGTTGGTACTTGCTCGTACGAAATCTTCATAACGAACTTCCTTTTTGCCTTCGGGAATTACTTTCTGTATTTTAAACATACCATCTTCGTACATCGCATCAGTGATTTTTACGCGCTTATTATTTTTATCCATAAAATAAATTCCTGGCCAGCCATAATACGCACGATATTTTCTCCACAGGACACTTGGGAGCTCAACTCCCAAGTCTACGAGGCCATCTTCCTTTTTGATTTTCTTAGTGAAGGTTGCTTTGGTGTGATCCTGTTCTGTCAGAATAATTTTTCCGAGAATGTATTCTGGAATTATTTTACTTAACATTTCACCACCATGACAGAAAAGTTCATTACCAAGATCATTTGCCCGCTCATTACCAGTTAGTATTCGTTCGTCTTGGAACATTATTGGTCCATGGTCGACTTTTGCATCAAGTTTAATAATACTTACTCCTGTTTTTATATCACCAGCAAGTATTGGTCCAACGACTGGCGCAGTGCCACGGTAGAGTGGCAAGAGCGATGGATGAATGTTGAGTGTGCCAAATGTGGGCATAGTGAGTAATTTCTCTGGCAAAATTTTGCCATAGGCAGCGACGATGCCGAGCTCAAAGTTCAAAGTTGAAAGTTCGGCAAAAAATGCATCATCAATTTTTGCAGGTTCGAGGACTGGTATATGGTGAGCTAACCCCCAAACTTTTGTAGGTGATGGTGAGAGAACTTGGTGTCTGCCGACTGGTTTGTCAGGCGAGGTAACAATGGCGGTCGGTAGATATCCATGTTTGGATAATCCTTCAAGTGCACTCACAGCCAAGTCCGGTGTGCCAAAAAATACGAATGATGGTTTTTGATTCTGGCTTGCCATTAGAATTATTCAGTTTCCTCGTTATGTTTTGGAAGAATTTCTTCAATATTTTTTGCATGGTCAATGAAGAGTATGCCATCGAGGTGATCCATTTCATGTTGGAAAATTTGTGCCAAGAGTCCACCGCCACCACGAGTAAACTTCTTGCCATATCTATCGTAGGCCTCAATCGTGGCATTCTTGGCACGTTTGGTGTCACCATAGAGCCATCTGACTGATAGACAGCCCTCTGGAGCAGTAACTTTTTGCTTAGACATTTTGACAAATGTCGGATTGATACAGATAAGGTCATCGGGCCAGCCAGCCTTGGGTTCCTTGATAGGGCCTTTGGCTTTGAGAAAGTTTTTGTCAAAAATTTTACCAGAGACAATAAAGATACGCAGTGGTAATCCGATCTGCGGTGCAGCAATAGCGACACCATCATCTTCCGCGTGGAGTGCAGTTTGCATGTCGCGTATATAGCCTTCGAATTTTTTTGTGCCGATGTCAGAGAGGGATACTTCTTTAGCTTTTTTTCGAAGGATCGGATTGTCGGATTGGAGAATCGTAACCATAGTTTGTAGACTACTTCATTTCCTTGACGTATTCGAGTAGCTTGTCGAGTTTGATTGTTTCTTGGCTTCGGGTACGCATGTCACGGACGATGACGGATTTCTCAAGTGCTTCTTTTTGTCCGAAGATAAGTGCGTGCGGGATTTCTAATTTCTCAGCAATAGCGAGCTGCTGTGAAAGACTATCTTTCGAAAGTGATTGCGCGATCGGGATATGAGCTTTGCGGAGAATTTCAATGACGTTGAGACTTTGGAGTTTTGCATCAGTGCCGAGTTGGATGAAGTACATTTTAGGTTTCTTGATAATGCGTGGTGTGAGTTTCTTGTACCATGGAGAGCCGACAATGCGGTCAACGCCGATCGACATACCGACTGCAGGTACATCTTTCTTGCTGCCTAATTGTTTAGCGAGATAATCATAACGTCCACCACTTGCAATCGTAAGAGCATTGCCGTTCTCATCTGCTTCAGGTTGGATTATTTCAAATACAGTTCGTGTGTAGTAGGAAAGACCTCGAACGAGAAGTTTGTTAATCGTATATGGAATACCCATGCCTTCAAGGTATTCGAGTACTTCTTTGAAATGTTTCTTGCAGTCGTGACAGAGATAGGCTACAGCATCAGGAGCGTTTTGGTTGATTTCCTTAGTCTTTTCTTCTTTAGAATCTAAGATCCGTAGTGGATTGGTCTTGAGCCGTTCACGATCAACAGGCGGCAAATTAGCCATGTATTTTTTGTAGTAATTCGTAAGTTCACGGATATACGTGTTTCGGCATTCTTTATCCCCTATAGAATTAATATCGACAGAAAGATTTGTAGCCCCTGCTTCTTCGAGTATGGTCATCGTTGTCTTTATAGCGAGCGCATCCATGATAGCTTTGTCACTGCCTAGTATATCAGCGTCAAATTGCCAAAACTGTCGGTAGCGACCTTTCTGTGGGTTATCGTGACGAAAAACTGGACCGTATTGGTAGTACATGACAGGCTGTGGCATGTTTTGCATACCGTGTTCGATATAGACACGCATAAGAGATGCAGTATGTTCTGGTCGCATAGCGAGTTTGTCACCACCGCGTGTGCGGAGTGTGTACATTTCTTTGTCGATAATATCAGTGCCAACGCCGATCGTCGAAGTGAAGACTTCTTCGTTTTCAAGGATTGGTGTTTCTATTGGTTTGAAGCCATAGTAGATAGCGACTTCTTGTGCTTTTTCGAAAAATCCCTGGAAGAGGTAGTACTCTTCATCTTTGATATCACGCATGCCTTTGACGCTCATGGGCGCTTCTTTTTTAACTTTTTTTGCTTGTGGTGTAGACATAGAGATTACTGAATAGTATTAATAGCTGTCGTAGCTTCCTGGGAGCGCTGAAATTTCTTTGATGGGGAAGAGTCTGAGAAATGCTCTTCCAACGATGAGATCTTTTTTGACACTACCCCAAATACGTGAATCTGAACTTGCCGGTCGATTGTCGCCCATAACATAGTATTCATCTTGACCTAATATTTTTGTTTGTGCAATTTGATTGTGCATGTTGTTGACAACATATGGTTCGCTTAGAGTAAAGCCATCAGGGTGTTCACTATTTTTTATCACAATCGTAGTATCACCTTTGACCTCAACTGTTTCATTTGGAAGTCCTATTACTCGCTTGATGAAATATTTCGTCGTATCTTTTGGATAATGGAAAATAACGACGTCCCCTCGTGCAGGCTCGCCTAAATGGTACGAAAGTTCATCAACGATTAAATATTCGCCATCATGGAATGTTGGTACCATCGATGTACCCGAAACAATAAATGGTTGTGCCACCCATGTTCGGATCGGTATAACTATCAAAAGTGCAATGATACCAAAACGAACTACATCCCAAATACTTTCTTTTTTTGTTGGTTGAGGTATCGTCGTAGTCTCAGTACTGTTTTCATTTTGCATGCGATGATTGTACTACGAATATGTTGTTGACACAAAGGCTCGTTTGATGGTCTTTTTTAAAAACACGAATAATTTGCTGATGCAAATTTTCTTTGCTCGCGCCGTCGCGCTGCGCAGAGTCTTTAAAAAAGATCATCTGCACTCGCTTGCAATAAGAGTCGCGCTGCGCAGAGTCTTTAAAAAAGATCATCTGCACTCGCTGTGATGACAAAATTTCTGCGCAAGGTCTTTTAAAACACCATCTTCATTCGCATCCTACACTTTCTACTTTCCACTTTTTACTCTATACTAGCTCTATGTTTATTATCGTCGGACTTGGCAATCCAGGTGAAGAATATACGAAGACTCGTCATAATACTGGCAGGCAAGTATTAGAAATGATTGCCAAGAAATTGGCTTTTTCGCCATGGAAAGAAGATCTCAAGACAAAGTCCCTCATAGCAGAGGGGAAGATAGGTAAAACTAAGGTAGTCTTTGTGCTTCCGAACAATTTCATGAATAATTCTGGCAAGAGTGTTACGCCGTTTGTGAAAGTTAAAAAAGATCTTGAATCGCTTGTTGTGCTGTATGATGACCTGGATATTCCTATCGGCAGTATCAAAATTTCTCATAATCGAAGTGCTGGCGGGCATAATGGGCTTGGCTCTATTATCAAAGCGGTTAAATCAGAAGCATTCGCTCGTATACGTATCGGCATTACACCGACAACCCCTGGTGGAAAATTGAAGCGTCCCACTGGCGAGAAGCCGGTTATTGATTTCCTTATGAAAGATTTTCGTGAGCCAGAATATGCTGAACTAAAAAAAGTCGCGAAGAAAATTACCGAAGCACTCGACGTGATGCTTAATGAAGGTCGACCGAAAGCTATGAGTATGTTTAATAATTAAAATTATACCTAGTACAACTTATGTTCTTACCGCGGAACTCGCTCGACTAAAGTCGAGCTCAAACAGTCCTCAATAAGTACATTGACCTACTGGGTCGTTTCGGAAAAAATATTGCGTATAAAATTAACACCACTGATATTTAATTGTATGTCTCAAGAATCTCTCTATATATATGGCAAGCATCCAGTTGAAGAGCTGCTTACAAGTGATCCTAAACGTATCTCAAAGTTTTTTGTTAAAGAGGGAATTGATGCCCAATTTTTTAACATAGTAAAAGCTGCGTCAACCAAACATCGCATTCCGATCGCTCATGTAGATCAAAGGAAATTAGACGAACTTGCAGGAGATGGTATACATCAGGGTATTGTTGCACTTGTTACCGACGTGCCGTACCTTGAGCTTAAGGAATGGCTCAAAACAATAGATATCACTACGAATCCTTGCTGTGTACTTCTCGATGAAATTGAAGATCCGCATAATGTTGGTGCCATTGTGAGAAGTGTGGCTGCATTTGGGGCAAGTGGTATCATATTGGGCAAGCATAGACAGGCGCAGGTAACGGGTACTGTTGTCAAAGCTTCAGCTGGTACGATCGATAAGATTGCACTTATTCGTACAACAAATACGAATGATGCCATAGAAAAATTGAAAGAAAAAAAGTTCTGGATCGTTGGGCTTGCAGGTGAGGGCGCGACAACACTTAGAGACCTCGATATGCATATGCCTTTATGTTTCGTTATCGGTAGCGAAGAGCATGGTATTCGTGAAAAAACTCGCGAGCATTGTGATTTCTTGGCTTCTATCCCTATGCACAATAATGTTGAATCATTGAATGCATCTGTCTCAGCAGCAGTCGCGCTCTATGAATGGCAGCGGCAAGCAAAAAAATAAACTGTCCACAGTGTGGACAGTTTATTTTTTATTGTTTTTATTTCTTCTCCTCCAAATACGCTAGTGTCATGCGTTGATCTTTTGGTTCAAAGAGTGTGACTTGGAAATTGTAGGTCTTACCAAGTTCAAGTGTCTCGCGGAGCTTTGCTTCAGAACCAAAGAGCGAATTGTGGACAAGTCCAGCAACGCCTTCTTTGATTGAGACGAGCGCGCCATGGCGATTGAATTTAATAATGACACCTTTGATAATATCGCCTTTCTTCAATTTGCCTTCAAATTCTTTCCATGGATTTTCTTTAAGTGCTTTGATTGAGAGAGAGATTTTACCTTCTTTGATTTCGATTACTTTAGCTTTCACAGGATCACCTATCTTATACATACTGCGCAAGTCTTCGATAAGTCCCCAATCGATTTCAGAAATATGAACAAGTCCTTCAAGTCCTTCTTCGATCTTCAAAAAGACACCGAAATCAACAATGCCGGCCACCGTAGTGTCGAGCTCATCTCCGATATTGTATTTGCCAATAATTTCTTTGCGTTCCTCTGGATTGTTATCTTTTTCTGAGAAAATGAGTTTACCTTCTTTTGGTAGTGCTGAGATCATAATGACAGAGAGTTTCTTGCCAACGAGTTTCTTGAGTTCGCGAAGAATTTTCTCTTTATCACTGTCTTCAACACGAGGGTAGTGTTCAGGTTTAAGTTGTGAAGCAGGAAGGAAACCTTGGATGCCTTGCCATTCTAAGATAAGACCACCTTTGTTGGCTTCCTTGACCATAATTTCAAGCAATGATTTTTCGCTGATTGCACGTTCTGCGTCACTCCAGATAAGAGCTTGTTTTGCTTCTTTGAGGGACAGTTCAATATAGCCATTGTCATTTTCTGATTCGACAACTTTCGCTTTGATAGCGTCGCCGATATTGATTTTCTTGATGATATCGCGTGCATTGATAAACTCACGTCCATAAATAATACCCGTACCATACGGTGCGAGATCGATATAAACTGATGCTTTTTCAACAGCGATAACTGGTCCTTCGACAAGTGCGTCTACTTCAGGTCGAAGTGCTGCGCCATCGAGCAATGCTTTTGTTCCAGTTAATTTCTCCGGTACTTCTTTGTCTTTCTTTGTATCGTCTGATTTTACTTTCGGCATATAAATAAAAAATCCGCCGCAGCGGAAAAACTCCAACTTCGAGTATGGGTATTTTGGGTTGTTTCTCCCAAAAGGGTTATTCCACACTTCACGTAAAGCCTCTCGACTTCACGGCTGCTAATGTGGAGACTGTACCACAACACATGGAAATGCACAAGCAATTTTTATTTGAAATACAACGAATTTCTGGTACACTACAAAAGTGATTATTACCTATTACGGCAAACAATTTTTCAAAGTGCAGCAAGGAGATCTAACGATTGCGCTTAATCCTATAGCAAAAGAAAGTGACTACAAAGGCACTGCCGCTCGCTTTGGTGCTGATATTGTACTTTCAACACTCCATCATCCAGATTACAATGGTCTTGAGACAGTGACGTACGGTGAACGGGAGCCTTTTATCGTTGACGGTCCTGGAGACTTTGAGGTAAAGAATGTATTCATCAAAGGTGCCATGACCAAGACATTGTTAGACAAGAAAGAGTATATCAATACAGTCTACTCATTTATTGTTGATGGTATTACGGTTGTTTTTTTGGGTGGTATACAAGACTTAAGTCCAGAGGCTAAAGAACTCATTACAGATGCCGATATACTATTCGTTCCAGTCGGTGAGCCATTTGTGGCACCAGGGGCAGCGTATAAACTAGCTGTATCACTCGAATCAAGTATTGTTATCCCTATGGATTTTGGAAGCATGCAATCTGGTGAGCTTAAACAGTTCCTCAAAGAAGGCGGTGCAGAAAAAGTGACTGAAATTGATAAACTAACTATCAAGAAGAAAGATTTAGAAGGCAAAGTTGGAGAGATCGTATTACTATCATATGGAGCATAATTATGTACCATCGCTTACTTACAACATTACATCAAAAACCAGAACACGTACGACAAAAAATTGCTCTTGTTAGTGCGATTTGTGTGACTGCTGTTATCGCTCTTGTTTGGATTAGTACGTTTCGCATTCATCCAGTATCGTCTTCTGCTGCGACTGCAATCAAACCACTCCTGCTCTTGAAAGAAGGTTTTGTCGGCATGCTACATACATCAGGATCAGGACTTGCAAATATTAAAGCCGGCTTTGATCAGCAATCACAACTAATTGTTCCAGGTAATTAATTCATATGGCAAAGAAAACTAATGAACCAATAGTTCCCGAACTTGCACCGCGACAAAGCGTGGTGGCGATGAATATTACGACAGAAATGAAAGATTCTTTCATTAGTTACGCCATGTCGGTTATTACTGACAGAGCCCTGCCGGACGTCAGAGATGGGCTCAAGCCTGTGCATCGACGTATTCTCTATTCCATGCATGAAAATGGCCATACAGCGAGTGCGCGAACGGTCAAATCTTCCCGCATTGTGGGAGACGTGCTCGGTAAGTATCATCCTCACGGCGACGCATCTGTCTATGATGCTATGGTTACGATGACACAGGAATTTTCTACGAGGTACCCACTCATTATTGGTCAGGGTAACTTTGGTACGATTGATGGTGATAATGCTGCTGCTATGCGTTATACAGAAGCTAAAATGTCACGAATTTCAGGTGAGCTCTTGCGGGATTTAGATAAAGAGACAGTAGATTTCAGGCCAAACTATGACAATACGCGCAAAGAACCAGTTGTGTTACCGACGGCCGTACCTAATTTGTTATTGAATGGAACTCTGGGAATTGCTGTTGGTATGGCGACAAGCATTCCGCCGCATCATTTGGGCGAAGTCATCGATGCAACATTGCATTTGATTGATTCACCAGAAGCAACTACAGAAGATTTGGTTACCTATATCAAAGGCCCAGACTTTCCAACCGGTGGTGTTATTTTTGATCAAAAGGAAATTTTACGTGCCTATGCAACTGGCCGCGGTGGTGTGGTAACTCGTGGTGAAGCTGAAATTACAGAACAAAAATCTGGTCAAGCACAGATCGTGATTACATCACTACCGTATCGAGTCAACAAAGCAGACCTTATTATGCATATGGCAGATTTGATTCGTGAGAAGAAACTCGAAGGCATCAAAGATGTTCGTGATCTTTCAACCCGCGATATACGTGTGGTGATCGATTTGAAAAATGGCATTCACCCACAGAAAGTATTGAACTTTTTATACAAACATACACAGCTTGAGAATACATTCCATTTCAATATTGTGGCTCTGGTTGATGGCGTACCGCAGACGTTATCCTTGAAATCATTGCTAACAGAATTTATCGCTCATCGCGATATTGTGGTTCGCAAACGTAGTGCCTATGATCTTCGCAAAGCCCAAGAGCGAGAACATATCCTGTTGGGTCTTAAAAAAGCGCTTGATCATATCGATAAGGTTATTTCAGTTATTCGTGCATCAAAAGATACAGCAATTGCTCGAGAAAATTTGATGAAAGAGTTCAAATTCTCAGAACTTCAGGCAATCGCAATCTTAGAGATGAAATTGCAAAAGCTTGCTGGACTCGAAAGAAAAAATGTTGAACTTGAGCTCAAAGAGAAACAAGAATTAATTGCATTTTTGACAGATCTTTTAGCACATCCAAAAAAGATTATGGCAGTTGTTGCCAAAGAATTAGCAGAAATCAAAGATAAATATGCGGATGAGCGCCGGACAAAAGTCATCAAAGGTGGCGTCAAAGCAATAAGCGATGAAGATCTAATTCCAGAGAAAGAATCAGTCTTAGTTTTTACTGAAGGTGGTTATGTCAAACGCACTGACCCCGTAGAATATCGTAGCCAAAAGCGTGGTGGAGTCGGTGTCATAGATCTCGAAACCAAAGAAGAAGATTTCGTTACGATGCTTTTAAATACCAACACGCACAGTGATCTTTTATTCTTTACGAATTTAGGTAAAGCCTACCAGATCAAGATGTATGACATTCCCGAAGGACGCAAAGCAACCAAAGGCAAATCAATTATGAATTTCTTGTCGCTTAGTAGTGATGAGCGAGTCATGTCAATATTACCTGTCGGTAAAGCTGAAAAAGGTAAAGAACAATATCTGATGCTCGTCACAGCTGGTGGTACGGCCAAGAAAATGGCGTATTCACAATTCAAAGAAGTCAGACGCAGTGGTATCATTGCTATCAGACTAGATAAAGATGACTCACTTAAAACTGCCCTCCTTATTGAGCGAGGGGATGAAGTCATGCTCGCTACTCGCGGTGGACAATCAATCCGCTTTAAAGAAAGTGATATTCGTGAAATGGGGAGAACGGCTGGAGGTGTACGGGCGATGAAGCTCAGCAAGACTGATACGCTCGTAGGAGTTGATGTTATCAAAAAAGATACCGCTAAAGATGCAGCACTGCTCGTCATGAGTGCCAATGGTCTCGGTAAGAAAACCAAGTTATCTGAATACAAAGTCCAGAACCGTGGTGGCTCCGGCATCAAGACCGCCAAGATAACTCCAAAGACTGGTCCACTCATTGTTGCTAAAATAATTACTATCGAAGAAGAATTAATCGCTATGTCAAAGAAAGGTCAGGTACTCCGCACTGAACTCAAATCAATTCCATCGCTCGGACGACAAACTCAAGGTGTTACTATTATGAAACTTCGCGCAGGGGATGGTATTGCATCGCTGACATGTTTCTAGAATATTTTATTAATTAAATGAAATGTACCAAATTAAAAATTTCGAACCGAACACTGTCTGAGTCCCGTCTTACGGGACGAGTTTGAGAGGAGAGAAATTTTTAATTTGGTACATTTTCTAACTTAGCGTATATGGAATTCATTGACCCAGCCTCAACAATAAAATATCTCGAATTAGCTGATACGATGCATGTGGCTGACATGGGATCAGGTTCAGGTCACTACACAATCGCCCTTGCGAACATCGTCAAAGCGGGCAAGGTGTACTCCTTTGAAGTGCAAAAAGAAGTATTGGAGCGATTGCGCCATGAACTTCAAAGTCTCCATATTACAAATGTTGAATGCCTATGGGTTAATATGGAGAAAATGAATAGCACGAAACTTGCTGACAATTCACTCGATGCTGCGGTAGTCTCAAATGTGCTTTTCCAGATTGAAGATACGTTTACCTTTATGAAAGAAATTGGGCGAATCATTAAGCCTGGGGGTAAAGTACTCTTTATTGACTGGTCGGATTCTTTTGGTGGCATGGGACCAAAGAGTGATGCAGTCATTACCAAAGACAAAGCGATTGCATTATTTGCCCAAGTCGGTTTTAGTGTCGGCAACGATGTTCCATGCGGATCGCATCATTACGGCGTACTATTTCGCAAGCAATAAACTGAGTTAGTAGATTCTCTTTACAAAAAGTACTATACTAGTAGTATACATTTTTAGCATAACGACAAATGTATACGTTGTCATACCTAAAATTGCATGAATAATTTTCAAATTGGTCTGTCGATTACTTTTGTTGTTGCTTTTGTTGTTGCTGTAGCAATTTTTGCTGGAATTATTAAAGTTCCCACAAAGGCAAGCAAGGCTGTTGGTGGTGCTGAGGGTCAAGTCGTCATGTGGGGAACACTCGATGGTGGTGTATTAGCAAAGCCCCTTGAGGATTTTAATTTCAAAAAGCCGTATAACGTCAAATACGTCAAGAAAAATATTGAGACTTTGGACCAAGAATTACTCGAAGCACTAGCCTCTGGCAAGGGTCCTGATCTTGTCCTCATGCCATCTGAACTTCTCTGGCACTTCAAAGATAAAGCGTACATGATTCCCTACACTGGCTATAGTGAGCGATCGTATCTAGATACCTTTATACCTGAGGCAAATATGTACCTCTTTAAAGATGGAATATTGGCACTACCGTTTAGGATTGATCCCTTGGTGTTGTATTACAATCGGGATTACTTTACCAACGCTGGTATAGTCAATTATCCACGAACATGGACTGATGTCATTACTGATGTACCGTTACTTACCAACAAAGATGCCAATGGCAATATTATCCGCAGTGCTATCGCGCTCGGAACGTTTGGTAATACAACACATGCCAAAGCAATCATGTCAACACTACTTTTCCAAGCTGGGAATCCAATCATGAGTTATGACAGAAATGAGGATACAATCAATCCAACATTCAAAGGTAATTTTTCTGGTAAAGCATCAGAAGATGCGCTAGCCTTTTACCAAAGTTTTGCGAACCCAGCTGTTAGTAATTATTCTTGGAATGCTGTTTTCCCGAATGCACGTGATGCGTTCGTGGCTGGTGATGTTGCGATGTATATAGGATACGCGAGTGAGCTCACATCACTGCATGATAAAAATCCAAATCTTAATTTTGACGTCGTCACTATTCCTCAGACAGCGGAAGGTGATACGAAGGCAACCTATGGCAATCTCGAAGGGCTTATGGTGATGAACTCATCTCGAAATCTTACAACAGCCTATGTTGTAGCGGCGCTTCTTACGGGAAAAGATTTTATGAATACGATTATTCCAAATTTGCTACTACCACCAGTGCGTCGTGATTTGTTGGCTGAGCGTCCTACTGATCCGGCGCTTCTTGTGTTCTATACTGCAGCATTGAACGCTCGAGGGTGGATAGATCCAAATACCAAAGAAACTGATGCGATTTTTGCAAAAATGCTTCAGGATATTACAACTGGCATAGCAACACCCGCACAAGTGTTGACTGATGCGCAAGCTACATTATCTTTATATCTAGGTAAATAATATATGAAACTAAAACACCTCCTTGTTACGCTTATGTTCGCTGCTTCTTTCGTTGCAGTGCCAGTTTTTGCAGAACCTACGTATGATGCTTCGAAAGGTCTCGTGCCGTGTGGGGGCTACAACCCGGACGGGAGCGAGCAGGCAATGTGTACCTTTACTGACATTATGATTTTGATTAATACCGTCATTAATTTCTTGATTTTTACATTAGCTCTACCGATAGCGGCCATCGTCTTTGCATGGGCAGGATTTATATTTATTACTGAAGGCTCAAATCAATCCAAACGCACACAAGCAAAAAATATGATGATAAACGTAGTTATCGGCCTGGTGCTGGCGCTTGCATCATGGCTCATCGTGAAGACGATCTTGGTGTCATTAGGAGTTAAAATTAATTTCCTTGGTATAGAAATGTAAGGTATACTTATGTATATGAAAAAACTTCTTAGTTCGATTGTAGTGATTGTAATACCGGTGCTCTTTGTTATGGGACTTGCGAGTATTGTCTATGCACTCGATGCTACATCAACTGAAAGCATTAGTCTCGATATAAATATTGCAAACCCGCTCAGTTCTGAAATTGATACATTGCCAGCATTCGTCGAGGAAATACTTCGTATTGTGCTTAAGATTGGTATACCGATCGTCGTTATATTTATCATTTATGCTGGCTTCCTTTTTGTGACAGCTACAGGCAATGCAGAGAAACTAAAGACTGCTAAAGCTACATTGCTGTATACACTCGTAGGTTCTGCGATCCTATTAGGTGCGTGGGTTATTGCGGAAGCTATCCAAGGCACTATTAACCAGCTCGGCGCGTAATATGCTAGATCTATTTGCTAAAACTGCCTTCGCTGATCTAACTGGCGGCAAAGCTGCTGTAACAGCTTCGTTTTGTCCCGCTAGTATCAAGACTGTCGCTGACTTTCTTAATTTCTTTACTTGCCTTATTAGCAAATCAGTTATACCGCTTTTGATCGCAGCCGCACTCATTTGTTTCATCTGGGGTATCCTTACATTTATTTTACATGCTGATGATGAGACCAAGCGCAAAGAAGGCAAGTTGTTTATTATGTGGGGCATTATTGGGCTCTTTGTTATGGTCTCGATTTGGGGATTGGTGAATATTTTGGTTAATACGTTTGGTACAGCTAACGTTATTCCACTACTACCGACGAATTATTAGTTGTGTTTTAAGCATGCTCTAGTATACTTAATCCATATACAGCTTATCTCATCCTGGTCGGAGAGAAGGCAATTATTAATAAAATTTAGGAACTGTTTTTATGACAATTACATCAGTCTTACTTAAAATTGGAGGTATATTAAATGTTATCATTCCAATATTGATCACCTTAGGTGTTATCTACTTTATCTGGGGTGTTATCAAATACGTTACAGCGAAAGATGAAGAGCAGCAGAAAGAAGGCCGCACAACCATAGTTTCTGGTATCGTCGGACTCTTTGTTATCGTAGCGATTTGGGGTCTTGTTGGCATTCTTCAGAATACACTTTTTGGCGGAGCAACTAATAACCAGCTCAACACGAACCAAATTCCTTGTATTCCAGGAACAGGTGGTAACTGCTAATATGTTTCTTGATCTCATCAAGAGGGCATATGCAGCGGGTCCAATCGAGAGTTCTGTTGATTCGCTCCTAGCGAAAATCAATAAAGTCATATTGAATCCACTCATCATTCTCATGTTCGCTGTTGCGCTGGTCTACTTCATGTATGGTGTCGTTGAATTTCTCGCGAACTCAACCAGTGAAGATGCTAGGAAAACAGGCAAGGCTCACATGCTCTACGGAGTTATCGGTATGTTCATTATGATTGCGGTGTATGCGATTATGAATATTATCGTGAACACACTCGGAGTCACGAATATCAATATTCCAAATCCACGTTAGATATTGCATGGTATAGAAATAAAAAAAGCCGCTCTCAGAAATGAGGGGCGGCTTTTGCTGTAATAAAAATTCTTTTTAATGGGGGAATAATGGTGTCCATGTACCTGGACTTACACGAAGTTTAACCGTGTTGTTGTCTGCGCTATCCTCAAAAGGAGTCACGAAGCCAAGTACATATGCACCAGCAGCTCCTGCAGCTTTAGCTTGGTCATATGCCATTTGCATTGCCTGAATTGGCTGCGATCCATCATCACTCAACCTTACTGTAAATACCGGCCATGGATTATTTGAAATTGAAGACTGTAATAATCCAAGCACGCTGGCATTTAACGGCCACACATTTACGTTCCACGTATCTCCCCAAGGGCGTGGTGCGCTTGTTGAAATATATACATAAAATTGTGCTGGTTGATTAATACTGAATGCACAGGAGATCTTTCCTGTATAGTCATGAGTATAGAACCACTCACCGTTTGGTGAAGTGTTCGGGGCTACCTCTCCACCTATTCCAAACAGCTCGCTGCCTTTCGTGCAGCTTGCAAATGATAATGTAACAAAAACAAAAGTAAGAATTTTTATTGAATTTTTCATAGTGTATGGTTTTTTTGAAAGGTTTAGAATGAATGATTCTAGGCACAAAGATGTGCTCACAATCATTCACTCAAACCAAAACCAAACTACGAAGTAATGAACCTTTCTGATATAAGTATAGCATATACAACTATAAATGTCAAGTAGCTGTGATATCTAAAATGCTTTATAAAATAAGGCTTATTTGCTAGGATAGGAGAGTGAAATTAACTATTCTCATCCCTTGCTTCAATGAAGAAAGAACTATCGCAACAGTTCTCGAAAGGGTAAAAAAGGCTCCGATTGGGGATGTAACAAAAGAAATTATCGTAATTGATGATGGTTCGACAGATAAGACCAGAGATATTCTTTTGAGCTATCAAGATGATGCAGTAATCCAAGTCGTACATCATGCGGTAAATGAAGGCAAAGGCAAATCAATACGTACAGGACTTGAGATCGCAACAGGGGATATTGTTTTGATCCAAGATGCAGATCTTGAGTATGATCCCAACGAGTATATGAAACTTTTGGAACCGATGCTTCATACTAACGCACCTGTTGTATATGGTTCGAGATATATGACCCCTCTATCAAAAAATCTTCGACCTTGGGGAACAGGATTTATTACAGAGGTAACTAATGTGTTGTATGGCTCAAAACTTACTGATGAACCGACATGCTACAAATTATTTACAAGAGAAGTAATCAAAAATATTACATTTGAAACATCTGGTTTTGCGTTTTGTCCAGAAGTAACAGCAAAAATCCTAAGAAAGCATATATCTATCGTTGAAGTACCGATAACATATCATCGCCGTACTAAAAGTGAAGGCAAGAAGTTATCGTGGTTTCGAGATGGTTTTGGTGCATTGTGGACACTTATAAAGTATCGAATTGTTGACTAAACAGAAAATAATTTTCGGCGTGGATTTTTAAGAAGACGGATATTTTCTTGCTAGAAAATTCCTCGTACTCGGCTCGCCAGCCTCACAAGCATCTTAAAAATCCACACCTCAACAATAAGTATCGACTTATATTATTTAAGGCTATACACTCGGACATTGGGGAATGTCGCGTCTTCGAATACTTTAGTAAATCTGGGGTCATTTTCCAAAAGCTTTTGAAATGTTGGCTTGTTTTTATTTTGTAAGAAATAACGCGTATCAATAAAGACAAATTGGGTCTTTATTGTATCTTGTAGGAATGCGTATGCATCTTCGCCTTGGCTGCATGTTGGTTCACCACAGATAAGCTCACCAGAGTTTAGGTGGAGCATTTTATAATATAGTGTCTCATCATGCATATAGGTAAATGTCGGATCAAGGCCGCTGGTGTACTGAAGTGTTGGGTTAAAGAAAAAGAGTCCCGTAAACATACCAAATCGTGGTGTGTAGATGATTGATCCTGGGATTACATGAGTTTGCAGGTATTCGCTCGCACCCTTGTACATAAGGTAGCTCGGTGCCTTTCTCTCTGTACGGATCATGCTGGTGGTTTGAGCGACAAATATAAGTGCCATAAAAAGGAATGCCAGTATTCTAAACTTTTTTGCATGGTCGATGAACATTCTGTATAAGACACGTAGTAAGTCTTGGAATTTATGATGTATAGCAGTGACTTCGTATATATCCTGTTTAAGGATCGGTATATACAAAGTGATAGTTGTCAGTACATATAGTAATGCAAAAGGAAATGCGTATTCAATCGTGCGTTCAACAACAAAAAATCCAATAACGAACGAACTAGCCAGGCAAAATAAAAACCACGTTGTAAAAGATACTACTCGTTTGCCGCGAGTGAAAAGTATGTAGAGTGTTGTCAGGAAGCATATAGCAAACAATGCTACCCAATATTCGTGGGCAATATTGCCTAGTGCATTGCCAAGTTCTGCTGGTTGACCTGGGGTATCGGTAAATATCGTTCTATAAATCGTGAGTATATGCACCAGGTAGCCATTGTACAGGTACTGGAGCGAATCTGGTCGGGTAGCTATACCGACGGCAAGTGCTGCAAAAGAGATAAGTAGTGGTTTTATTGATACAAGAAAAGATTGCTTGCCATGATAGAAAAGTGACGCAAGGAAATAAATTCCTGGTGGGATAAGAATTAAAAATGAGGCAGAATAAAAGAATGGAAATAGAAAAATGGATAGAAATAACCAGGTGTATCTCTGCCTTACTAAGCAGGCAAAGACGATAAGCATAAAGATAATCGAAATCGTATGCGGCCGCTCTAATAAAATACGGAAGCTAAAAATATGTGAAACAGCAAAAAGGAGAATCGTCCCTATGAGTGCAGTTGGGATTTTGCTGAGTCTGCTATTGATTAAAAACAGACATCTGGAAATCACTAAGTAAAACGTCAGGAATAGTAATCCGTTAATGAGTGAATGATATATTTTATCTCCAATTATGAGCGCCTGGTAGTTATCTCCTTGGAAAAGGAATGTAAAAGGTGCCATGGTGACGTGATAGAGCGCATAGAGATTAACAGGCTTATCGGAAAGGGTAGAGAATACTGGCATCAGTATCGTTTCGTTACTCCAGATACTTGCAGAACGCATCGCATGATAGTACGGATCATCGGCAGATGATAGTGAGAAGGATTGGAGGCGAATACAGAGTGTAAAGAGAAAGAAAAAGAGAAATACAGCTAGCGGAAAGAACTTTTGATATTTCGTAAGGTTATGAGATATAGCCATATCCCATAATAGCCCAAAAACCTTTATTTCCAATCTATTATTGACAAATAGGTATATTTATGATATTATGTTGTCTATATAGGTACTTTGACAAAGGTTGCATGTAATCAGTTTTGTCTGTCTCAAAAAGTAACAGAGATTGATAAACCTGATTACATTTCTAACCTAAAATAAAAAATACATGAAAAATCAAATCCTGTTTTTCTTTTTGTTGATTGTAATTCTTACTTCATGCAATAAAAAAAATGATACATCAGCAGATGGATCAACGTTTGTTATTTCTGAAAGAAACAGCAAATGGGCAATTCATAAAGCAACTGATTCTGGTGTATATCGATATGATAGGGTTTATGATTTATACCTGAATGAAAATATGGATAAAACAATTCACCAGAATGCAATCGTAAAAAAACGAGATGCATATCCAACAAATTCCGATTATTTTTTTGTCACTGAAATTGCTGACCCAAAAACTTGGAAATCAATGTATGGGTTAGTTATTGACGACGAAGTTCTATTTGAACCGGGTCAATTTGACTCGTATGAGTTATTGGATGCAAAAGAAAACGGCGTTTTTATCAGAACAAAAAAAGGCACGGCGTATAGTGTGTATGATATTTATGGAGAGATCATAGTGCCTGCCACTGACAGTCTCCCGGATATTGCACGTTGGCAGGAGAGTGCTTTTATTGTTAATTCGACAAAAGGAAAGTTAGTCTACACATTCAGTGGACAATATAAATTTGGTCCATACGAAAATATATATTTTACTGATGGGTGTCTTAATTGGAGAAACAAAAATATCGCTGGACTCATTGATTTGAGAAATAATAATAATGCCTTCTCAATTGAAGATAATGATAAAGATATGACGTTTTATCGATATGATGGTCGAGGGAAATTTTTCCTTATCTCAAAAGAGAAAAGTAGTATGTGGGGAATTGTAGATAAAAAAGGTAAAATTATTATTTCACCAAATAATACTGGGAGGCGTTGTTTTGTTACAGACAGTATAGTTGCGTATATTGAAAAAAACTTTCTTACATATTGTACTCTGTATAATGGGCAATGCTACTCAACTGATATTAAAGTTAGTTCAGTTGGGGATAAGGCGCAAGATGGGCTCTTTACAGTAGCCTTTGACAATAAGACAGGTGTCTTTGATTTTAAGTCAAAAAAATTACTTCTTCCCATGGAGTATATAAGGGTGGATATTAATGAGAAAAACATTGAATGTAAGAAAAGTGTTGACGATGCGAAATGGGGAGTATTTGATTTTTCAGGAAAATTCATTATGTTTGACTACGTTTATTAAGAAGTTAGTAAGTGAACAGATCCTATGCATTCATGCATGGGATTTTTTATATCTGGTCCTTAACTTTTAATCAAAAATAAGCTATGATGCAAAAGCTATTCAATATATTGGATACATGCCGGGATGGCGAAATTGGCAGACGCACTTGCCTTAGGAGCAAGCGAGAGTAATCTCATGGAGGTTCAAGTCCTCTTCCCGGCACCAACGGCCTAGTCGCCAAGTGGTAAGGCAAGAGTCTGCAAAACTCTTATACGGCGGTCCGATTCCGCCCTAGGCCTCCGTTTTGATATTTAACATGCCCGGGTGACGGAATTGGTAGACGTAGGGGACTTAAAATCCCCAGACAGCAATGTCGTGCGGGTTCGATTCCCGCCCTGGGCACATTTATATTTCATAGATATACAACGTATGGTATCCGCGAGGCAATGAATATTTTTTTGTCTCGATCGGGGCGAGATCTTTAAACTTAAAGTCACATGAGACGATACGAGTGCCAGGCTTGAGTTCCTGCCTTAGTTTAGGTAGCAATGCATCCATAACTTTTGGTAAGAGGTACATAAAAATATGTGTGGCATTATGAATATCTACGTTAAAAAAATCTCCGTGGATGAGTGTTAGATTTCTCTTTGACCAAAAGGTATTCCAAAACTTTGCAGTGTAGTAGGGAAGGTCTGCCCACTCAACACCGACCGTATGGATAGTTTTGTTTCTTTTCATAGCGTAGCGAAGCGCTCGGCTGTCGCCACAACCGAGGTCATACAGGATGGCATCCGGAGACAAATGTAATTCCTCGTAAATATAGGGGAGCATTTTCTCTGGAACTGGCAGAAATGGGACCTTGGTTTTGGCTTTGCCTCGAATAAGCATAATGAGCGCTATGAGCTCAAAGAGGATAGTGATGATGAGGAGAGTAAGGAAAATATAGTAGAGGGTCATGAGATGATTTTTGAAATTAATACTTGCGACCCCGCCTCGGCACCGACGTGCCTGCGGCTCGCACAAGTCCATCTTTGTGGTCAGGAATAGTTTTCTACTGAAAACTTTCCCGACCCTGGCTCGCGCCGTCGCGCTCCGCCTCGCACAAAGTGCCCCGCACTTTGTGCGCCCGGTAGGAATCGAACCTACGACAATCTCCTTAAGAGGGAGCTGCTCTACCAACTGAGCTACGGGCGCAAATATTCTAATTACGAATTAGGAATGCAAAATCAGTATACCGAAAATTATAACAAAATCCAGTTATCGGTCTTTGTCACCAAGTAGAAGCTCATCAATCTTCTGCCGGTTGATTTCACCACCATCAATCATGGCATCCAAATAGGGGATGGAATGAGTTCGCATATGTTCCATAAGGTATGTTCGAAGTTCGCCTAAGTTGCGCTTGATAAAATCAAGCACTTGTTCGCGTTTAGAATCAGGAAGAACTGAAAGTAGTATTGTCGCACTTTTTTCATCCTGTGAGACGATCACTCTCGTTACTGAAACCAACGCATCTCTGTTACTGATAGTTTCAATAAATGTTGCTGCAAGTTCTCTAATAAGTTCTTCTATTCGATCGTGTCGGTGTGGATTATTCATAGATAGTTACAAAGGTTTCAAGTATGTCGCCAGCTGAGATTTCAACTTTTGATTCAATCAAAATGCCGCACTCGACGCCTTCGATTACTTCTTTTACTTTTGCTCTGCCTTGCTCGATGCCGACAATATTACCTTTGCCGATTTCGAAATCACGGCGAAGAATTCTTACTGTTCCGCCATCGACAATTTTACCTTCGGTAACCTTACCGCCAACGACTTGTTTTTCTTTTGTCTTACTGAAGCATTTAATAATTTTAAGTCGTCCAGTGACCGAGAGTACCTCCTTGCGGGGTTTACGTTTCTCCGCTTCTTCCTTTAGGAAATCATTCATATGGTAAATAACATCAAATAATTTGATGGTGACGCCAGTTTTCTCATTCAAGTCACGTGCGCGTGGATCTAGTTTCGTATTAAAGCCAAGAATTATTGTGGTTGGATCAGAGCCCGCGAGTCTAATATCGTTCTCGCCGATTGATCCGACTGTACTATCAAGAATTTTAAATTTCACTTCTTCGAGTTCGAGTTTTTTCAATTCTTTAACTACTGCTTCACTTGCACCTTGGACATCTGTTTTAATAATTATCGGAATAGTGACTGTGCCTACGGGAACACTATAGGCATCAGGTACAATCTTTTGATTGTTGGCGCAAAAATTTTGTACGCATGCATCAGCTTCTTTTTTAGTAGCAAAGGTCGCAAAGACACTACCAGCAGGTGGTAGCTCAGAAAATCCTGCAATAGCAATAGGAGATGATACTGTTGCACTATCGATGCTCTTGCCCGTATAGTCTTCGAAAATTCGAACAGGCGCACTTGCTTTGTCTGCAACAATAAAGCTTCCGCGTGTTACGGTGCCATTTTTAATGATGAGAGTAGATGATATGCCGCGCTTGCGATCAAGATGAGACTCGATAATCACACCAACGCCTGGGAGGGTTGGATCGGCACGCAATTCTTTTACTTCTGCAACGAGGAGTATGGTATCGAGAAGTTCAGGTATGCCATCGCCTGTTTTAGCTGATATAGGAACGACTGGTACATCACCGCCATAGCCTTCGAGGTAAATACCTTTTTCCGCTAAATCAATTTTTACTTTTTCAATATTGGCACCTGGCTTATCGATTTTATTAATAGCGACGATGAGTGACAATTTACTTTCGGAAATAGTTTGCCAAGCTTCTACTGTTTGTGCTTTGACAGAGTCTTCTGCTGAGACGACGAGTATGGCAATGTCTGCGGCGATCGCACCACGTTCGCGCATTTTGGTGAATGCTTCATGACCTGGTGTATCTAGAAAGGTAATTTTTTTATCTTTGCCTTCATGCTTCTGGATAACTTCGTAGGCAGATAAATGTTGAGTAATGCCTCCGGCTTCACCTGCGGTACTGTTCGACTTCCGAATAAAATCAAGCAAGGTTGATTTGCCGTGGTCGATATGTCCCATGACAACGACAACAGGGGGACGCTCTATGCTTGTAGGTGTAGTTGCATTTTTCATTATTGTTTACTGTTGGTTATTGCGTTTGTAACAACTGTACTCTCTTCGTCAGTAAGTTCATACGTTGATTCGCCGCGTACAATTGGTTTTGCGAATACACTCATTCGCTCTCGTGCATAGAGACTCGAAAGTACAATGCCATCGCCGTGTTCATCTGTTAGTGCAATCGCAAAACTTTGATTACTACCAGCATCAGGAAAAGGATTAAATCGAGTCATGGAAACGCCACGAATTGCTGTCGCGAGCTTGTGGTTAATCGTTGAGAGCTCTCCCTTTATCTGTTTGTTTTCGGATCGTATTTGGCTAATTTCTTGATTGAGTGCATTGATCTGTCCTTCGAGAGATTGTCCATCTTTACCGCGGAAAAACTTGGCTAGCCTGCGGTGGGTGTGTATAGTAAAAACAGCGAGTGCGATCGCAAGTAAAATGACTAATATGACGACAATAGTGATTGATTGCATTGAGACAGAGATTATATACTATAAATCGACTTTCGTAAAATGAAAAAAAACACTAATAAAAAAAATAAGAGGATATATCTTGACCATGCATCGAGCACTCCGATAGATACATCGGTGTACAATATTCTCACAAAAACGACGAAGACGTTCTTCGGTAACCCGAGTGCGCTCTACCTTGAAGGACAACAGGCAAAAAAACTGATTGAAGATTCAACAGCAAGTATAGCGAGACTTTTCGACATCCATGCAGATGAAATTATTTTTACAAGCGGCGGCACAGAAAGCGATACGCTTGCAATCCAGGGAGTCGTTCGGGGAATTATGACTGACGTTGCCTGGAAAAACCGTCGGCCACATATACTAGTAAGTGCAATTGAACATGTGGCTGTTTTAGAGACAGTGAAGCAGTTTACAAAGCAGGGGATTGACGTGACGTTGTTGTCGGTGACAAGCGAAGGTATTGTTGAACCAAAAAGTATTCGGCAGGCAATAACACCTGAGACGATTTTAGTTTCAATCATGTATGCAAACAATGAAATCGGCACTATACAACCAATTCGCGAAATTGCAAAAGAAATACGCCATGCAAGAAAGAAAAATAAAAGCTCATATCCATATTTCCATACAGATGCAGCCCAGGCAATCAATTATTTGCCAATTCGTATTCCTGCGCTCGGCATTGATATGCTAACCGCAAGCAGCTCAAAGCTATACGGACCAAAAGGTATTGGTATGCTCTATATAAAAAGAGGAGTTCTCGTTACTCCTATTTTATTTGGCGGTGATCAACAACAGGGATTGCGGCCTGGCACAGAAAGTGCACCGCTGATTGCTGCATTTGCTAAAGCGCTCGAAATAACAGAGAAAATAAAAGAAAAAGAAACGCTGCGATTGCTGGTACTTAAAAAATTTTTAACATTAGAACTCTTGCGAGCTTTCCCATCCATGCGTAGTAATGGAAGTAGTGAGGTGAGCTTGCCAAATATTCTCAATGTTACATTCCCGGGATTTACTAGTGAACTTTTGGTCATAGAACTAGACGCAAAAGGTATTTCAGTTTCTGCAAAGAGTGCTTGCAAATCTGATGACCCTGAAATCTCTCATGTGCTCGCTGCTATTGGTAAAAATACTCACGATGAGGGAAGTATACGCATAGCAATGGGCAGATCAACAACAAAAAATGAGCTGATACATTTTATTGCGTCACTTAAAACAATTTTTGCAAAATATAATACTGTACGTAAAAAATCCTAAATGCTATACTTTTAGTATGAATATTGAAGACTTAACAAAAACACAACTTGTCTTCCTCTTGCTTCTCATCACGTTTGTTACTTCGATTGCGACTACCATAGCGACCTATACGCTTTTAGGCACAACACCAGCATCAGTTACAAGTGTTATCAATCGTGTTATTGAGCGAACAATAGAGAAAAATCCAATTGAGGATACAGTAACACCTGTGCAGTCAGTTTTGGTGAGTGAGCAAGATAAATTACTTGCTGTTATTGCAAAATATAAAAATGCAGTAGTCACAGTTGCTTCATCTGTCAACACAGATTCGTATACAGGGACTGTACTCGATACACAAGGTCATGTCGCGATGGTTGATGTACTTAACTTCACTAACCCTTTTACTGTATCAATCAACAAAGAAATATATGATACGACATATGTACGGACCGAAGGAGATTTGGCACTGTATAGAATATTACCAAAGCCAGGCATAGCATTTACATTTGTGCCACTGCCAATTACTAGTTCACGGTCACCACAAATTGGGGAAGTTGTACTTTTCTTGGGACCTCAAGGTACATTTATTAATAAAGGTACAGTGACAAAAATTATAGGCGAAAATAGTTCTCAAGCATTTGAAACAACGGTCCCGTTGACCACTGAGCTTACTGGATTGCCGATATTTGGACTCGATGGGAAATTATTAGGGTTTGTTGATCATGACGCTTTACATATGCCTATAATTCAAAATCCAAGTAAGCTCACTGAACTGTTGCAACCATAGGCATTGACAAAATATTATAAAGTTTCATAATGTAGATTCAGTCATTAATACTTGACGCATTCGTTATACTATACATATGCAACCATTCAATAATTTCACAACAAAAGCCAAAGAAGCCATACGCAAAGCTCATGAGCTGGCAATCGAGCGTGGGCAAAATCACGTTAACTCGATTCACTTATTGACCGCACTTGTGTTACAAGAAGAGTCAATGGTTATTTCTGTGCTTGACCGACTCGAAGTAGATACGGTTCTCCTTACTGATTCATTGCTCGAATCGATAGAATCTGCTGAGTCACGTACTACAGTTTCACCTTCGTATCAAATATTTCTTACCCCTGATTTGGCCCAAGTGATCGAGCACTCAAGTAAAATTGCGCAGTATCTTAAAGATGAATTTGTTTCAACTGAGCACTTACTCGTTGCGATACTCGAAGTACCATCTGAAGCAAAAGAAATCATCAGTAAGTTTCGAATTACTAAAGAGCAAATACTTAAAGTACTCGAAGAGTTTAGAGCAAATAATATTACTGATGCTGAGACGCCAAAGAAATTCCGTGTCCTAACTAAATTTACAAGAAATCTCACTAAGCTTGCACGCGAAGATAAGCTGGATCCTGTGATTGGTCGTGATACGGAAATCATGCGCATTATGCAGATTCTTTCTCGTCGTACAAAAAATAATCCAATACTCATCGGTGAGGCAGGTACCGGCAAGACCGCTGTTGTTGAGGGGCTTGCACTTCGAATCACAAAAGGTGAGGTGCCAGAATCTTTAAAAGATAAAGAACTTGTTTCGCTTGATCTGGGGTCACTCTTGGCTGGTACTAAATATCGGGGAGAATTTGAAGAGCGTCTCAAAGCTATTATGAAAGAGATCGAGCGTTCTGACGGCAAGATAATTTTATTTGTCGACGAAATTCACACAATAGTTGGTGCAGGATCAACTGAAGGATCGCTCGATGCAGCAAATATGTTAAAGCCGGCACTTGCTCGGGGGGAACTCAGAGCTATCGGAGCAACAACACTGAAGGAATATCAGAAGCATATCGAAAAAGATCCAGCACTCGCACGACGATTCCAACCAGTCTTTATTGATGAGCCATCACCTGAGGATGCTATTGCAATATTGCGTGGGCTCAAGGAAAAGTATGAGTTATATCATGGCGTTAGAATTACAGACGATGCAATTATCGCAGCTGTCCAGCTTTCGTCGCGCTATATAACCAATCGCTACTTGCCTGATAAGGCAGTTGATCTGATCGATGAAGCATCATCGGCACTGCGGATCGCACTTGAGAACAAGCCACCACTACTCGAAGAGGCGCATCGGAAAATTATGCGACTTGAAATAGAAAAAGAAGCGCTTAAAAAAGAGCTTGAAGTTCATGAGTCAGATAAAGCTACCAAAGCTCGTGTCAAAATCATCGACAAGGAAATTGCTAATCTTAAAGAAAAGACTCGGGAACTTGAACTCAAGTGGCAAAATGAAAAGGAGACGGTTACTGAAATCAGGAGTATTAAGAAAGAATTAGAGGCACTTCGCCTCGAAGCTGAGTCTGCAGAAGTGCGAGCTGACCTAGGGCGTGCTGCAGAGATACGCTATGGCAAAATTCCAACACTGCAAAAGGAGCTTGAAACCAAATCAAATCGTTTGAAAAAATTGCAAAAATCACGCCGAATTCTAAAGGAAGAAATAATTGAAGAGGATATTGCTGAAGTGGTATCACGCTGGACTGGCATACCACTTGTAAAAATGCTCGAAGAAGAACGTACTAAGCTTGCGCGCATGGAAGCTGAACTTAAAAAGCGCGTGGTTGGGCAAGATGAAGCTATCAAAAAGATCGCTGATGTTGTGAGACGTTCACGGGCTGGGATCGCCGATCCAAATCGTCCTATCGGATCCTTTATATTTTTGGGCCCGACAGGTGTGGGAAAGACAGAGCTAACTAAAGCATTGGCTCAGTTTATGTTCAATGATGATAAAGCGCTTATTAGGATTGATATGAGTGAATATATGGAACGGCATAGTATATCGAAATTGCTAGGCTCTCCTCCAGGATATGTTGGCTACGATGAATCTGGACAACTAACTGAAGCCATCCGTCATCGCCCATACTCAGTGATACTTTTTGATGAAATTGAAAAGGCACATCCAGAAGTCTTCAATATACTTCTCCAGGTCTTGGATGAAGGTCGTATGACTGACGGAAAGGGAAGAGTGGTAAACTTCAAAAATGCGATTATTATATTGACCTCTAATAGCGGATCAAACTTTATCGATAAAATGGAATCAATGGGCTTTACCGCCAAAGATACTCAAGCTGAATACGCTTCTATGAAAGAGCGCGTACTAGAAAGTCTCAAAGATTACTTCCGCCCAGAATTTCTAAATCGACTCGATGAAGTGATTGTCTTTGATGTGTTATCTCCAGAAGTTATCCGACAAATCGTCACGATTCGAGTACAGCTGGTGATCGAGCGGTTGGGGCAAAAAGAAATTAAATTAGAATTAAGTGATGCGGCATATATGTATCTCGCTAAAGAAGGATACAATCCCCACTATGGTGCGCGCCCACTCAATCGTCTCATCCAGACGAAGATTTTGAGTCCTGTTGCAATGCATATCATCGAAGGTGGCGTTGGGAAAGGTGATGCCGTTATTGTCGATGTTAAAGACAATGAGCTTACAATTGAAACTAAGAAAATGAAAAGTAAAGCAAGGATTAAAAGTTCGATTCAAATGAGAAATTCAGAGCAAACAGTATAAAAACGAAAACACCCAAATGGGTGTTTTCGTTTTTATACTTGTAGACTTCTCTATTAAGAAACTGTAGAATTGGCACATGGAAGGAAGAAAAGCACCATCATTAATCGAGACAAAAAAGGGGACTAGGCCCAAGCCAGAGGATGCATATGGCGAAAATCAGGTAATTAGCAAATATCCTAAAAAACGTGAGGAAGGCAATAGCAGCATAGAAGAAATTCGTGAGTTGCTTGCCCAAGGTGTCGACCGAATTGTGGTGCATGGTAATACCAAGGAGCTCCTAGGTGGACAGAAACATTTAATCTCGGAGCCTGATCTTGATGTTTTGGGGGCAACGTACTTGCTTAATACACTTACCAAAAATGGCAAACCGCTTGTCTCGTATAATATGGGAGATCTGAATCGCGATGGAGCCTATAGTGAAATTGTCCCTAAAGGATCAAAAGCTATTAATCCTACACAACGTGGTGAAGTGATTGTGCATATTGATACTGGAGAGGAATCATTTTCTGTAGAAACTCAAAATGGCACTAAAACTATATATATTGACCACCATGGCAAAGAGAAAGAAAAACGTCCAACATCTGCAACAAGCATTATGGCGGAAGTGTTAGGCCATTCAGATACCTGGAGAGAAAAGCCGTGGCTCAACAACTTCGTCAAATTTGTTAATGCAGCTGATAACCTGTCATATGTTGATGATATGCGAGATGGTAAAAGAATGTTTAATGAGGGATCGTTTCAAAGTGCGTGGCCAAAATCTCTCTATGCTTTGTATAAAGAATTACCTTTCGATATGATCCTCAAGCTTTTTGAGGAGAAACGAGATCCATGGAAACCGTTTACAGAGGATGAACTTACAGGAAAAGATAAAAACTTTCTTCTCACGAAAAAAGTCACTAAGAAAGGATGGAAAGCCACCAAAGAAGAAAATGCACTTCTAGCAAAAGATCCTGAGAAAAAGTCAGATGAAGAGAAAAAGGCAACATTAGCGATATTTAAAGATATATATGAAATTAAAACTTCAACCATACATGAAGTAGTTAAGACATTACAAGAAACTGCAAAATATTCAGTTTGGTCTGCCAAAAACGCAGATATCATTGCAAGGCGAGAAGCTATTCGTACTGAAACTAAGGATCTCGGCACTTTTACCTATCATAACTATGGTCAGTTACCAGATAAAGATGATCCAAAAAAAATGTATGTTAATACGTTTCCACCATTCGAGTTTGGATTTCTCAGTGCAAAAGCCCTGGGTAATGAGACCTTCCTTTCATTTAATCCTAAAAACAGATCTGTGTATGTTAATTCATCGCGAGACCTGATGCCGGTATTTCAGAAACTAGAAAAGGTATGCCCGGGTCTTAAATTGATCAGAGGTGTCATGATTTTATCGCCCCGGGGTGAGGAGACGTGTCCAGGTCTTACTGAAGCAAAATTTATACAAATATTAGGGCTGAAATAAAAATTAGGATAAAACTCTTGCCTACATGAGGTATTTATTCGTTGCCGTTAGACAAATATGAAGTTTTAAGTATAATCGATGTATTGCGTCGGTGGTAGAGTGGTCAATTACAACAGACTGTAAATCTGTCGCCTTCGGGCTACGAAGGTTCGAATCCTTCCCGACGCACCAGAATAGAACTTAGCGGTTTCTTCGAAACCAAGGAATGGGCGTGCCGAAGGCACGCCCATTCTGTTTGCCCTGATTTTACGGGCGGGTAACTGGAAAAAATATCTAAAAATGATAAAGTATGAATACTTTATGGAATCTTTAGATAACCGCAAACCTCTTACTGGCGGAAAGAAAAAAATTGAAGAATACGTCAATCGTATAAAAAACGGAGAATCTAAAGATTCCATTTTTCAAGGTTTGCCAGAATCATTTATATCTGGTGTCAAAAAAAAACTTGTAGAGCCACCTGATGAAAAAACGAAACAAGAATTAAATGAAATTCCTTCGCAGTATAAAGGATTAGATTTTGAAATTCTAAAAACACAAAGACGTGAAGCTGATCAAAAAAAGATTGAGGAACTGAGAAAACAATTAGGAGTCACTGAAGAACACCTAGATAAAAAAAATATTAATTATGATTTACTAAAACCTGAAGAAGTCTTGATAAAACTTGCAGAATATTGTGAGCCCTATATGAGTGCTCCACGAGAGGCTGTACAAGATGGTACGTTTGCAGGTGTAGCGAAACTTAAGATTGAAGCAGGAAATATTGTTCTTATTCGCCATGCTGCAGATGAGAATCATTTAATTAAGCAAGGAAAAAATGCATCCGCGCAAGAAATGATGGATTCCAGTTTGTTTTCTGGTGGATCCCATGAAGCAGGAGCAGTTCATACCTCCGCAGATGTTGAGAATTGGATTGGTAGATATGAGAGATATCCAGTATATGGAGAATTTCGAATACCGGTAAAAGATTTTTTAGATTTGGCAAAAGAAGGTAAAGTGATTATTGGTAATCTCGGAGAAGCAGAAATTGTAATTTCAGGTGATGTAGCCAAAAAATATCTAACAAAAATTATTGAGAAAGCTAAAGAATAAATTTTTATGAAAGATGATCTAAGAATAAAACAATTAGAGAAAAAATTTAAGGTCAAAAATATTGGTCTTTTAACTACTGGTCTATTTTTAGAAGATTTCGGTTTAACTATACAAATATCAGACGGAATTCTTGATAAAGAAAGTTTGATTGCGCCCTGTATAGTTTTTGAATTATCAAAAAAGCCAAAATTTAGATTTTTGAGTGAAAATAAATTCCTTAAATCATACCTGACTAAAATTGGCAAAAAGAACATCAAAGAAATGGGTAATCATGAATATATTAATTATATTTTTTCTTCTACAAAAAACGGTGAAACACGAGAGTATAAAAAATGGAGAGAGAATAATCAGAAGAAAGTTAAATATATTCACTCCCTAATTTCTAAATTTAATAAGAAAAGAAAAAATCCAATATTAGAACTTACTCAATTTGAAGATGGTGTTGCACGAATAGATTTTGGAGCTGACGATTCTCTTTTTAATAAAAGACAAAAAATGAGTTTTGTAAAAAAGAAAAAGCTTTTCGGTGAAATGCTAAATGAGTTTGGCTTATTTTCTACTAATCTGAAAGTACTTAAATAAATTCAGCCAGTTTTTCTTTTTTAATACCCGCCCACCAAAAATCCAAAATGAATCTGCCTCCCATTCCTCCCCAGACTCCTCCTGCGGGGCGGAAGCTTAAACCCCGCCGAATTTCAAAAACCGAACTCGCATTTGTATTCGTACACTCCGTCTTTTCCCTTTGGGAAAGCTCTGTGCTTCGCACAGAGGCGCTTCAGTGCACGGATGTCCGATTAGTGTTTGTTTTGAAAAATTGTTCGAGCTTGGTACAATAGAGACACAAACAAATCCCGAAAGGGATTTTTGTCTTGTGCGTCGAGAGAAAGCCAACTACTTGGCTTTCGTAAGGATTCGAAAGATTTTTCGTTATCCGTGTATTACGGATCGAAAAATACCTGTGGCAGTCGGCCGAGAAATTCCTTCCCGACGCACAAAAAAATCAATTATATCTCATTTACTTGACAGCTTTGCTATACTTGAAACATGAATACACAAACAGTTATATTTTCTGGAGGATGTTTCTGGTGCACTGAACATGACTTGAGGGCGCTTACTGGTGTCAACAACGCAATTTCAGGTTATACAGGAGGAAGCGAAAATACAGCAAGGTATAGTGAAGTTGTAAAGGAAACAACAGGGCACAGAGAGTCAGTTCTGGTGACCTATAATCCCGAAGTAACAAGCTTCAAGAAAATCTGTCAGTTTTTCTTGGACCACATTGATCCAACTGATGCAGGAGGTCAGTTTGCTGATCGTGGTGAAAGTTACAAAACAGCAATTTACTACGAAAATGAGGAAGAGAAAGCTATTGCAGAAAGTTTACTCAAAGAGCTCGCTGAAAGCGGTATTTATGACAAAGCGATCGCAGTTGAAGTATTGCCACGACAAGTATTCTACAATGCTGAAGACTATCATCAAGACTATGCTGATAAAAATCCAGGACATTATGGTATGTATCGCAAAGGCTCAGGCAGAGAAGACTTTGTGAACCAAGTGTGCCAAATCCGTGATGATAAAAAGGTGCAGTGGAAGGAGTAAAACTAGTAAATAGCAATAAGTGAGCAGCGAACAGAGTAAGTCAAAGCACTACATGTGCTGTTTTTGAGTTGAGAACGGTTTGAACATCGCAAAGCGAGGTGAGTTTTCGAAAGGAGAAAACAGTATATTTGGTGCTTCAAATAAGTATTTACAAGGATTTTTTTTCATGCTAAGATACTCCCATGCCGCAAAAACAATTAATTAAGCTGACCAATAAAGACACAAAAGAGGTCTATTGGACTCGGAAAAACAAGAAGCTCGTGACTCGCAAGATTGAGCTCAAAAAATACAGTAAAAAACTCCGCAAACATATCATGTTTAAGGAAGCAAAGAAAAACTAAAAAATCCCTTAAGGGATTTTTTAGTTTTCAGTAACTTTTACCTTACAAACAAATATTTTTGGATGTAAATATGCACCGCTTGCAGTAGGTATTGTAAGATCCAAAATCTCTATGATAGTAAATTTTGATTGCAGTAGCAGTGTGTGCAAAAGAGTATGTTCGGATGTGTATGCAACTAGTATTCCATTAGGATTTAGAGATCTCTCGCTGTAGTCTAAAAAACATGTATAGAGCTTGTGTAGATCTTCACCTTTGCCGATTTGCATACCAAATGGTAGATCAGAAGTAATAACATCGAAAGTACCTATGGTTGGTGTCGAGTAAATATCCTCAGTTTTAAGAGTAATCTTTTTTAAACTCCCAGCTTTTTTTATATTTTTTATTGCTTCTGATACAGTTTTTCCATTATTATCAAAACCTACAAGATGTAAGTTTGGATTTATATCTGCCGCTTCGATAAGTAGTGTTGCACTACCACAAAAGATATTTAGATACGAATGTTGTGAATTTAAATTGCAGAAAGTATTCATTGCATAGGCAATAGTAGGGTTAAGGCCACCTTTTATATTTGCTACTTTATAGTCCCTTAAGGATAGGGGACGCCCACTAAGTCTTACTCCAATTTCCCAAATTGTTCCTATTTTACCTATATAGATTTCTAAATCAGCATCTTCTGTCTCAGTGATTGTATATGTTTCTGTTATAAATTTTTTTATTGCCTGGATTTCTTTGGTGTCAGAACCTGCACAGCTTAATTTAAATGTTGTAAATGTATCATTGCTAGTGTTTAAAACAGTTTCAATTAGTTCCCCAAGTATTGATTTATGGTTAGATACATAAAGGGGATTATACTTCGCGTCTTGTTTAACAAGATAGGCATTCATTACACTTCTAAGGTTAAGCAAATTTCTTGTGTTTTGAATAAAATCAAGATATATCGCATTGTTTGTACTTTTTACAATGGTAAATTCTGGGTATTGTTTTGTCTCATCGAGGACAACTTCTTTTAATCCTGGAATAAATGTAAGTTTAAGAAAAGTTTGTAGCATTAGTAGGCAAAATAGCACAAATAAGCTTACTTTGCTATAGTATTCAAATATTAGGGCGATTAGTTTAGTGGTAGAACAGCGGTCTCCAAAACCGCTGGCGGGGGTTCGATTCCCTCATCGCCCGCAACTTCGAAGAAGTTATCTTTGGGGGAATCGAAGGCCGGAGCGCACGAAGTCGGTCGAAGACCGGCGCGAGGCGGGGTAGCGGAAATTTTCGAAGAAAATTATCTGTGACCGATTCCCTCATCGCCCTCAGAATAAAATGAATTTAGACGAAATAAATAAAAAAATAAATCCTAAGAATATTCCTTGGTATTATCAGAATCCAACAACCTGGCAAAAAATTCGCTACGTATTTTGCCTTATTTTATTAGTTGCATTTTTTACCATACTCATATGGATTATCATCCAGATCAGTAAGTATAGTATTCTCTGTAAAAACATGGGCGGGACATACCATCAGACTTGGGGAAAACATCAAAACTATAATCATCCAGATGGTTGCTACCTTGATGAATTTCAATATCAGTCAAAACAAGAAGAAATAAATGTACTGACTACAAAATACAAGTCCCATTTTCCATCGCTCAAATTTTATATTCAGCAATTTTAAATTTTCTTGGATCAATCCAATCAATCTCTTTGTTCCTCTTAAACCAAGTCTTTTGCCGCTTGGCATACTGCCAGATTTCTTGCTCAAGTTTCTCCAGCATTTCTTTTTTGTTTATCTTGCCCTGCAAATATAGTGCAGTATAGCGTACTTCCAAGCCTAGCTCATGCATGCGTTTCCAAGATACACCACTCTCATGGAGTTTCTTTGCTTCACGTAGCATGCCACTTTTTAATCGGTTTTGAAGTCTGATATGGATTTTTTTCTTTAGAAGTTCATCTGGTACATTAAGTCCAATCCATGTTGTTTCATATTTGGACAGTCCATGTTTCAAAGGTGGTACTTTGCCAACAGCTTGCACAATTTCAATTGCTCGTATAATTCGAACATTATTATGTCTATCTATTGTTTTCGCACGGTTGGGGTCAAGCTTTTTCAATAGTACAAAATTTTTCTCAGCAGAATTTAAAGTTAGCTTTTTGCGCAATACTTGGTTTGGTGGGACCTCTGGCAAGACATTGCCTGAGACGAGTGCATCAATATAAAATCCGGTACCTCCCACAATGATCGGTGTTTTGTCCCTACTTAAAATATCTTGTATTATTTTTTCTCCAGTCTTTTTGAAATCCGCGACTGTATATGATTTCTTGGGACTAACAATATCGAGCATATGATGGGGGATACCCCGCATCTCTTTTTTAGTGATTTTACCCGAAAGGAGATTGAGTCCTCTATATACCTGTCTCGAATCCGCAGAAATAATCTCACCTTTGATATTCTTGGCGAGTGTAACTGCAAATGCACTTTTGCCAGTAGTTGTTGCTCCGACGATGACTATAACTTTGGGTTTTTTCACACTCGGAGTATAGTCTTTCGTAATATAGTTGGATACTTGACAAATTTAGATAGGTATGATAGGCTTTATTCGAATCAAATTGTATCCAGCATGCAGATCAAAATAGGAAGTTTCATACACTTCCTTTATTTGTTGCCAATGCTGTTGTTGCCCCCGGTTTTTTTGAAAGTGCCACAGCAATCAATGCCTTACCACCTCCACCAGAGGTTGCGTATGGTTGCTGTTGTACTAAAAACAACAGTATCTCGAACATTGCCCCCTGATCTTTATCGGGGGGCTTTTTGTTGTGCCCAGAGACAATCCCCCGCGACTCTCGTTTTGTCGTCACAAGACTCGGTCTGGGCACCAGCTCGTCTATTTTTGAAGCTTCAAAAATGAGACTCCGCTGTTCGATTCTCTACAGGAGCAAAGCAGTTTGCTCGTTCTCAGGACACAAAAAACGCTATGCTTATTTTGTGCCCAGAGAGAGAATCGGTCACGAGTATTTTTCTACTGAAAAATCTCGCGACCCCGCCTCGTGTCGCCACGCTCCGGCTTTCGATTCTCTTGACCATTATAAAAACACTTCAAAAAGAAGTGTTTTTATAATGGTGCCCAGAGAGAGAATCGAACTCTCATGATGTTGCCATCGAAGGATTTTGAGTCCTTTGCGTCTACCAATTCCGCCATCTGGGCATATACTTAAACTAGCTTATACGCTAATACACTTTTTCGCAAATAATAAAACTGCTCTTTTATGAGTTGCAAAAATAAGCTATACTCTCTCCATGCAAGGATCATACGAAAAGGCGATTTTTTTTATTGATGTAGAAAAGATTCTGCCGAACCCATTCCAACCCCGTCGCGAATTCGAAGAAGGTCCACTTCGTGACTTGGCGGACTCTATTCGTCAGTACGGTGTACTCCAACCACTTGTTGTCTCACGTACAGAGAAAGAAACGCCTGAAGGAGGTCTCACAACCGAATACGAACTTATCGCTGGTGAACGTCGACTGCGAGCATCAAAGCTCGCAGGACTACCACAGGTGCCCGTCATTATTCGTACCGGTGATGACTCAATGGCAAAGCTTGAGCTTGCGATCATTGAGAACCTGCAGCGCGAAGATCTCAACGCTGTCGATCGGTCACGTGCGTTTCTTAGACTTCAAGATGAATTCAAATTTACCCATGGCCAGATTGGCCAGAAAGTAGGCAAGAGTCGTGAATATGTCTCGAATACGATGCGTTTATTGGCATTACCGCAAGAAATTCTTGAGGCGCTTTCTCAAGGTAAAATCAGTGAAGGTCATACACGTCCACTGCTTATGCTTTCAGACAAGCCAGAAGAGCAGATGGTACTATTTAAAGAAATAGTCTACAAGAAAATGACGGTTCGCGAGGCAGAACGAGCGGCACGGCGGGTTGCGGTTAATAAAATTCGCAATAAAGAATATCTGCCTGATCCAGAAATATCTGAAATCGAAACCAGGCTCGAAGAAGCGTTGGGTACTCGAGTTCATATCGAACGTAAAGAAAATGGCGGACATATTACGATTGATTTCTTTACTAACGATGACTTGAGGACAATACTCGGCATGATTCATGCAGAAGAAATCAAAGACAAAAATGCCATGCTCGAGAAATTTATTGCTGCCGGCAAAGAAATACCACCAGAAATTAAATTAGAGGAAAACCCAACACCTGAATCAGAATCAATAGAAACGCCTTTGACTGACGCATTAGCAGCCGAGTCTATCGAACTTGTCGATGATCGAGGAACTACAGAAAAAACCGAGGATGATGCTGATCTCTACAGTATCAAGAATTTCTCTATTTAACGTCCAAATGATAAAAACTTGGAAAGTAGGCTGTGCTCTTTGAGGTACTTTTGTATTTTATTTCGTGCGAGGGTTGTTTTTGCAAACGTAAGCCACTTACTCGATGGTACAGTTTCTTTTTTTACAATTATTTCGACGATGTCGCTATTTTTAAGCTTTGTTGCAATGGCATTGAACTTGCCATTGATATGCGCACCACTTGCATGATCGCCAATATCAGTATGTACCGCATAGGCAAAATCAATCACACTTGAATCTTCGGGCAAATCAATAATGTCACCATTTGGGGTAAAGACAAAAACTCGATCTTTGAAGAAGTCCATTTTAAGTGTTTCAACAAATTTGTTCGTATTCGCAATTTCACGTTGAGCTTCTCGGAGTTCTTCTACCCAAGCATATTGTTTTGTTAGTTTCTTTTTAGTTCGAGATACGGGTAACTTTTCTTTGTAGGTAAAATGCGAAGCAATACCGTATTCGGCTTGTGCATGCATTGCTTGTGTCCTAATTTGTATTTCCACAACACCGCCGGTGCCAGTAAAGATAGTGGTATGGAGACTTTTGTATCCATTTGGTTTTGGTGTTGCAATATAATCCTTGATACGTCCCGGTAGAGGCTTCCAGAGGCCGTGTACGACACCCAATACTCGATAGCATTCTTCAATATCACTAACAATTATTCGAAGCGCCATAATGTCATATATCTTATCTATATCCATGTCGTATTTCTTGAGTTTCTTGTACAGAGAGTACAAATGTTTAAGTCGATGATCAATCGTAATGGCAGATACCTCAAGCTTTCTAAGTTCACGCTTCAATGCTCGCTCAACTTCAAGCATGTATTTCTCGCTGATTCTAGATTGCTCACCTAAAAGCGCGGTAACTTGTTCGAATTCTTTTGGATATGCATATGGAAATGCTGCGTCTTCAAGCCAGCCTTTCAATTTACCTATACCCAAGCGATTTGCTAAAGGTGCATAAATCTCAAGTGTTTCAAGCGCGATACGCTCTCGTTTGTCGGGGCGAACATATTCCAGTGTTCGTACATTATGTAGTCGGTCAGCAAGTTTGATAACAATTACTCGTAAGTCTTCTGCCATCGAAATAAAAAATTTGCGTAGATTTTCAACATTACGTTCAATGCCGCGGTACTTTACTTTACCAAGTTTTGTAACACCGTTGACGAGGAATAAAATTTCTTTACCGAATTCCCGGTCAATATCTGCTTCGGTTGCTTGGGTGTCTTCAATCGTGTCGTGAAGCAATCCTGCAGCGACTACTGTCGGACTCATGCCGAGTTCTGCAAGCGTAAGCCCTGTGGCAAAAACATGGTTGAAGTATGGCTCGCCAGAAGCACGCTTCTGACCTTCGTGGGCAAACTCAGCGAAGTGATATGCTTTGGTTATAAGTTCGCGATCCTTGTGATCAGTAAGTTCAAGCTTTTGAGTGAGGAGACGGATATGGGGCTTTTGTATTTTATAGGTAGTAGTTTTCATGCGTGTATAGTATAGCGAACGCATGGCACGTTGGTCTACTGCTCATTGTACATTTGACAATTTGACAATATTCGCTAGGATTTGGAAAGATAACATTCTTTCATAAAATCTTTTCCGAAGGAGGGAAATCCTATGAAAAAATTCTACGTGACGGTTAAAAGAAACGAAGGAAGAATCGCTTCTGCCATGAGAGTACTCTTTCTTCTTTTTGGAATTTTTATGTACGTGTATTTTCCTTTCTCACGCCTTTTGTATTGGGTAGCACTTTTAATTGGCATGGTTGTCTTTGCTTCCATTTCAAGGAAAATGTTTGCACCGACATTTACAGAAGAACATGATATTTTTGTTGACATCTGTATATTTATTTTTGATGTCGTTATTATTTTAGTTGCACTAAGTGTGGGGTGCTTCTTCAGACATATTCTCAGCCTTAATCACAACCTTCCATGGCTTATTTTTGGTATAGATTTTGTCTTTTTATATTTTGATATAAAAGATTGGATACATCAATCAAAAAGGATGCAGTATAAATCATGGGTCAAGTATCGACCTGGGTAATACAAAACAATATAAAAAAAGTTCCCACATGGGAACTTTTCTATTTTTTATTAAGTTTATCGGGTCTATGGTTGGGACACTTAGTATTACTGCATCGTTCTGGAATCGTTTTGGTGCCTTCCATCATGAGAGAGTCACACATAGTGCAAATATTACCAGTTGGTTTGGCTTTGATGGCATTTTTGCAATCTGGATAATTTGAGCATGAATAAAATATCCCAAATCTGCCCCGGCGCTCCATCATTTCACCTTTCTTGCACGTTGGGCAAGCAACACCAGTCATCTTTTTTTTCCTCTCTTCTTCGTCCTCCTTTATGAATTTACATTTTGGATATCTTGAACAGGAGACAAACATACCGAAGCGACCTTCGCGTGTTACTAATTTGCCGCCTTGCTTCTCCCCGCAAAGTGGGCACATTTCTCCAGTTTCTTTTGGTCCCTCCATAACCTTGCCTTCAATAGTTCGTGCTCCTTCGCAATCAGGATAGCGCGAACAAGACATGAACTTGCCATTCTTACCGAGTTTGATAATCATATCAGCGTTGCATGTCGGGCATTTAAATTCTTCTGGTGCATCACCAAGTGTTGTTAGTTTATCCATTTTTTCTTTGGACTTCACTTCTTTGGTAAATGGACCATAAAAATCTTTAAGAGTTTTTACATATTCGCGTTCACCCCGAGAAATTTCATCGAGTTCATCTTCGAGTTCGGCTGTAAAAGTATCGCTTATATAGTGTTCGAAGTTTTTCTCAAGAAAACTTGATACGACATCGCCTGTATCGGTAGGGAAAAGTGTTCGGCCTTCTTTGGTAACGTACCCGCGCTCTTCGAGTGTGCGCATGATTGATGCATAGGTTGACGGTCGACCGATGCCTCGAGCTTCGAGCTCTTTGACGAGTCCTGCTTCAGTGTAGCGGTTGGGTGGCTCGGTCGCTTTTTCTTTGCTCGTTAAATCTGTGAGCTTGAGTATTTCCCCCTCATGCACTTCTGGTAGTTCTACGTCATCACCTCGTGATGCAACATCAGCTATAAGCCAGCCAGGGAAAAGCACTCGAGACCCATTGGCAGAGAATTCAGGAATCGTATCGTTACCATCTACCATTGCAGAAATTTTAGTCTTCAAAAGTTTGGCGTCAGTCATCTGTGAAGAAATAGTTCTCTCCCAAATGAGTTTATACAATTTGCCTTGCTCGTCATTGGCGCCTTCGCTCATATGTTCCGGATGTGTTGGTCGGATTGCCTCATGTGCCTCCTGCGCATTTTTACTTTTTGTTTTGTAGGTTCTAACTTCTAGATATTCTTTGCCATATTTTTTCACAATAATATCTGTGATTTGTGATTGGGCAGTTTGTGCCAAGTTTGTACTGTCGGTACGCATATAGGTAATATGACCAGCCTCATAGAGTTTCTGGGCAACTTGCATGGTACGTGATGGTGAAAAACCAAGACGTGTACTTGCAGTCTGTTGTAGTGTAGATGTAGTAAATGGTGCTCGAGGTGAACGTTTCTGTTCAGAGGCTTTTACACCACTTACTTTCCATGTGCCAGCTTTGCCTTCTTTTAGTATTTTTTCTACTACTTTTTCATCTCGTGGCTCAACGCTACAAATGAGTGTAAGCATGTCCTTTTTCTTTGTTTCGAAAATGCCTTGCAGTGTCCAATATTTCTCTGGGATAAATGCTCTAATTTCGCGTTCGCGTTCCATAATGATACGGAGCGCAGGTGATTGGACGCGTCCCGCAGAAAGTCCATAGCGGACTTTTTTCCAGATAAGACCTGACAAATCATACCCAACCAGTCGATCAAGTACTCGGCGTGCTTCTTGGGCTTTGACTAAGTTGCCATCAATTTTTCGTGGATGTAGTAATGCCTCTTCAATCGCTTCTTTTGTTATTTCGTGGAACGCGACTCGCTGTATTGGTGCTTTTACTTTCTTATCTTCATGCAATAACTCTCCGATATGCCATGAGATGGCTTCACCTTCGCGGTCCGGATCAGTTGCAAGCATGATTTCTTTGGCAGTATGTGCCAGACTGCGAAGTTCGTTAACAATTTTTTCTTTACCTTTTGAAATTTCATAGTTGGGTACAAAGCCAGCTTCGATATTGATTGCTTTCTTATTTGATTTTGGCAGGTCACGAATATGTCCAACTGAAGCACGCACTGTATAGCTGCCGCCTAAATATTTTTCTATTGTCTTGGCTTTTGAAGGGGATTCGACAATTAATAGTTTCATATGACCTTAACTAATACTATAGTTTCTTTTTTAAAGCAAATAAAAACCACCGATAACTGCTTATCGGTGGAGACGCTCATCTTTTCATGTATCATTCAGGGGTGTTGTGTTTCATCCATGCTCAGTATCCGACGTGATTAGCACTTTGTGCTCGAATCCGGGATAAAGACAAATCTGAACTAGCACATCATAGAGCTATCTAAGATAAGTATACCATTTTCTGCAATATACTATTTAGCACCTGCGGATTTCACCGAGTTCTTCTTTGATAAGTCCTTTGATTTCAAGTATTGAGATAGTTGCATTGGCTTCGTGAATTGGCTTTTCAAGTAGTCTTAAAAGTTCATCTTTTGGTATTGGTTCGCGCAGAAGGTCTAATATTTGTAATTCTTCTATAGAGCAATCAATGAGCTCTCGTGAGACATCTGCATTTTCCGTAGGTTCAAACCCAAGCAATTCCAAAAGCTGTGAAGCATTTGTTATAGGGGTGGCGCCAAGTCGGATGAGCATATGAGTTCCAGCAGAAAGTTCTGAAAAAATTGACCCAGGCACAGCGCCGATATCACGGTTATATTCGGTGGCAAGCTTAGAGGTAATAAGGGTGCCGGATTTTTCTTGCGCCTCAATAATAAGTACCGCTTTGGCAATACCAGCCATTAAGCGGTTGCGCTTTGGGAATGTCCACATCGCTGCTTTGGTGTCTGGTTCAAATTCCGAAATGAGCGCACCACCCGAAGTGACTATTTTTTCAGCCAATGCACGATTACTCGCCGGATATAGATTTTTTGGATTAAGTCCAGAGCCCGGGAAGGCTACAGTCGTAAGACCACTATCTATGGCCTTACGGTGTGCAATACTATCAATGCCAAGTGCTAGTCCTGATACAATGACGATAGGGTATCCTCGTAATCCTTCAATTAATTTTTCACACACATCTCTGCCGTAACTTGTATGTTTTCGTGAACCGACAATAGTTAAGTATACGGATCCAGGTTTGGGTAGGGTCCCGATGCAATAGAGCTTCTTTGGTGGTTGAGGGATTTCAAGAAGCTGCTTAGGTATCTCGTTTTCCTCTAGAAGTTTCATACGCTATGACATTTGTCCATTTTAGCATTTTTTTGTATACTCGAGCCATGCTAGATATCAAGTTTATAAAAGAGAATAAAGATATTGTCACAGCAGCTATAAAGAATAAGAATATTAAGGCGCCTATTGACCTTGATCGACTTTTCGTTTTATACGATGAACGCCAAGCAAAGAGAACTCAACTGGATGAGCTAAATCAAAAAAGAAACCTGGCCGCTGGAGAGCGAAACATTGAAGAGGGGAAAAGATTAAAAGAAGAATCCACAGAGATTGAAACAGCATTTGAAGCTATCAATAAAGAATTTATGGCGATGATGCTTTTAATCCCAAATATACCATCACCTGATACTCCTGTCGGACCAGATGAAAGCGGAAATGTAGTTATTAGAAAATGGGGAGAGCCTAAGGTTTTTGATTTTACTCCCAAGGAACATTTTGAACTTGGGAAAGCATTAGACGTAATCGATAATGAGACTGCTGGGGAAGTAGCTGGTGCAAGATTTACGTATCTTAAAGGTGATCTTGCGTTGATGCAATTTGCGTTAATTCAGTATGCATTTTCTGTACTCACCAATAAAACAATTCTTGAGCAAATCGCACGTACTGCAAATATTGATATCGCGATTACGGCGTTTATGCCGATCATTCCGCCTGTGTTTATAAAACCTGCAGTTTTTAATCGTATGGCTCGACTTGAACCAAGAGATGAGCGGTATTATATTCCAAGCGATGATCTTTTTCTTATTGGCAGTGCTGAACATACAATTGGACCAATACACATGGACCAAATTATTGAGGAAAAGGATTTGCCAAAACGTTATGTTGGTTACTCAACAGCATTTCGAAGGGAGGCAGGGACTTATGGAAAAGATACAAAAGGCATATTGCGAATGCATCAATTTGATAAGATCGAAATGGAAACCTTCTGTCTACCAGAACGTTCAATGGTGGAACAAGATTTTATTGTTGCAATTCAAGAATATTTAATGCAGCAACTTCAATTACCATATCAAGTTATTTTAATTTGTACTGGTGATATGGGTGCTCCAGATTATCGTCAGCTGGATATAGAAACTTGGCTTCCTGGTCAAAATAAATATCGAGAAACTCAAACGGCAGATCTCATGGGAAGTTATCAGGCACGAAGGTTAAATACTCGTGTTCGAAGAATAGATGGGAAAGTAGAGCCAGTGCATATGAATGATGCTACTGCATTTGCAATTGGTCGTACTCTTATTGCAATTATGGAAAATTACCAACAAGCTGATGGATCAATCAAAGTACCAGATGTCCTGAAACTATATCTCGGGAAAGATAGCATTACACACTAGGAAAAGCTCATGGAAATAAATCGAGCACCAATAAAACCCTCGCATATTGTACGACGAGAACGGCGCTTGAAATTCCGCAAGCGTATATTGATAGTTTTTTTAACCCTCGTGTTTTTAGGTGGTCTTATTTATTCCACCCATGCACGATTTATGAGGATTGAAACAATTACAATTGAAGGAAATCGCGTCGTTGATACAAGAGAAGTTAATCGTTTACTTGAAGCAAGTATTGATGGCAATATGATCTTTGTTTTTCCTAAAAATAATATTTTTTTAGTAGGAACACATAGCTTAGAAAATACAATATTACGTGATTTTCCAAGAATTGAAATGGTTAGTATTACGAAACATTTTTTCCACGAACTCAAGGTGTCAATCACAGAACGTAAAGGAACATACCTATGGTGTGGTGCACTACTTAGTAATGATTCACAAGAAAATACTTCTTGTTACTTTGTCGATGATGCAGGGTATATATTCTCTCCGTCCCCATATTTTTCTGGTGGCGCATATTTTAAATTTTATGGGGGACTCGACACAAATGAGATCGCAAATCCCGTTGGTGCATATATCTTAGAAGAAGACACATTTGCATCACTAGTACATTTTACCGATCAAATTTTGACATTAGGATTTGAGAGTGAGGCACTTGAAATCGAGGAAAATGGTACATATAGCATTTTACTGAGCAAGAATTCAGATAAGCAAGAATCAAACACAAAAATTATTTTCACAAAGGATAATACACTAGATGATATATATAAGAATTTAGTTACAGCATTATCATCTGTTGATTTCAAGCGTGAGGTTCGGGATAATCGTGATCGCTTATTATATATTGATCTACGATTTACGAATAAAATTTATTATAAATTTGCTCCTGCAACCGCTTCATTCTAATATGGCTTCATTTTGGAATAGTCTACCCAAGCCCTTCTTTGCCCTTGCACCTATGGCGGATGTTACGGACGCAGCATTTCGAAGTATAATTGCAAAATATTCTAATCATGGTACTCCCGATGGGGGCCCCGATGTTTTTTGGACTGAGTTTGTTTCTGCTGATGGTCTCATGAGTCAAGGCAGGGAAGTATTGAAAAGAGATTTAATTTTTAGTGATAATGAACGTCCAATAGTTGCGCAGCTTTTTGGTTCTAATCCTGAAGTTATGGAAGGTGCAGCAAGGCTCTGTATGGAGCTTGGATTTGATGGTATCGACATCAATATGGGTTGTCCAGATAAATCTATTGAGAAACAAGGATCCGGAGCAGCCATGATACAAAATCCTGAACAAGCTAAAGCTGTTATTGTTGCAGCGAAACGTGGGGCACCAACGCTACCAGTATCAGTTAAAACAAGGGTTGGCTATAACAAGGTCATACTCGATGATTGGTTGCCCCAACTACTTCGTTGCGATCTTGCTGCTATTACTGTTCATGCGCGGACTCGCAAAGAAATGTCGAGTGTGCCGGCGCGTTGGGAACACGTAAAAGAAGCTGTAGAAATTAGAAATGCTATAGGGGCAGAGACGCTCATTATTGGGAACGGCGATGTTAAAAATATTGAAGATGCAAAACAAAAAGCATTTGAAACCAATTGCGATGGTGTGATGTTGGGGAGAGCAATTTTTGGCAACCCATGGTTGTTTGCCCAATCGAGAAATAATCAAGACAGTGTGCAAGGTATTTTATTAGAAGAGCGATTGCTAGTTATGGTTGAACATACAAAACTTTTTGAAGAATTACTCGGTGATATCAAAAGTTTCGCGATTATGAAAAAACACTTCAAGTCTTATATTGGAAGTTTTGAAGGCGCTAAGGAGTTTCGAATGCAGCTTATGGATGAAGCCAAAAACAGCCATGATGTAGAGAAGATTGTGGATAACTTTCTTGCTGTGCACAAGAATCTGTTATAATGCATTCTGATGAGTCAAAAGAAAAAGCAAAGATGTTTTTTGTCGACCATTTTTGTTGTTTCGCAAAAACACCCCGCTATCGCGGGGTGTTTTTGTTTTATCACTTCTTATGCATTATTAAAAACTATTTGAAATAATCAGTTTTTTTGTTTTATTCCCATATGCGCTATACTCTCATTATCTATGCAAGAACTGACTCTCTATCGTAAATATCGCCCACAGAAATTTGATGAAGTTATGGGGCAGGAACATATTGTAAAAGTTCTATCTGCTTCGATAAAAAGTGGCAAGATTGCTCATGCCTATCTCTTCTGTGGTGGTCGAGGCACCGGCAAGACAACGATTGCAAGAATCTTGGCAAAAGAGCTCGGTACCAATGAAAATGATATTTATGAAATCGATGCTGCGTCCAATAATGGCGTTGATGATATTCGCGAGCTTCGTGAAGGCGTATCGACGCTACCGTTTGATTCAAAGTATAAGATTTATATTCTTGATGAAGTGCACATGCTTTCGAAAGGTGCATTTAATGCATTACTGAAAACACTCGAAGAGCCGCCACAGCATGCCTTGTTTATGCTTGCAACAACAGAGATTGAGAAAGTACCTGAGACGATTATTTCTCGCTGCCAAGTGTTTACGTTAAAAAAGCCGAACGAAGCGATGCTCAAAGAAATAGTGAAAAATACTGCCAAGAAGGAAGGGTATACATTGGCTGATGGATCTCTTGGGCTTATTGCAACACTCGGTGATGGGTCATTTCGTGATACGTTAGGTATACTGCAGAAAGTAATCAGCTACTCAAAAGATACTAAAATTAATGAAGCAGAAGTTGCATTGATAACTGGTGCGCCACGGAGTGAATTAGTGAATGACTTTATCACAATGCTTGCAACGAGAGATATTGCTGGTGGCTTTGCAACTATCCAAGAAGCAGTGAAAGCTAATATTGATATTAAAATATATTTGAAACTTATACTTGCAAAGCTCCGCTTTGCACTGGTGCTTCGGTATGCACCTAGTATGAAGCCATTGCTCGCAGAATCAGTTTCGGAAAGCGACCTGATATTTCTAGAAAAATTAATTAAAGATAAGCCTGATACAATAACCTCTAAGTCCCTGGAAGTGCTTCTGGCAACGTCTCAAAAACTTCGATACGCGTTTATTCCAAATCTACCTCTTGAGCTCGCACTCGTTGAAATTATTGAGGGAAAATAAAATCTCAAGCAACTTGTGCTTGAGATTCGTGCTTAAGATGATGTGGCTACCTGGAGGATTCTCTCCTTTATTTTAGAGAGTAATATTTCAGGCTTATGCATTAGCCAATAAAAAGGAAGCTCAATGACAACATCCTTTTTACTTTTCATCATCAGGCGCAAATAATATTCCAGATCACACGGCTCATTTTTCAAAAAATATGATAGTTCAGACCACGATCTGGTTTGGAAATGAAGCACTCTTGTTATTCTTTTCCCCAGTACCTGATGTAAGAAATCTTCTTTTTTGTAGCGAGTACATTTGAATTCCTTAATGTGTTGTGTATCGAGTACAAGTCCATGAGGATGATGTAGAAAATAATCAAAATTTCCATTTACCGGTGAAACTTCTACGAGACTTATTGGATCTGTTGCAATGTCTATTCTCATTGCATTAGGGAAAAATGATTCAAATAAATAAAGTGTGTAGTCAACTTCATTTTG